>NZ_JBFUCJ010000043.1:0-50498 GCF_056405295.1 Variovorax sp. P1_H2
TGCCGATGCATTGGGCTGCTCCTGGAGCAGAACCGCGATCGCCGCGGTCTGGGCGACCGCTCGCAACTCGAGCGCACGGAGTCGTTCGTTGACTTCTTCCAGTTCCATTGAGTCCCTCCTCTGCGGGTCCGACTTGAGAAATGTGGATTCTGCTTCGAAAGCCGGGTGAACATGGCCTCGGTTCGTCTGGGGTACGACCCGGGCGTGCGAACATCATCGCCATGATCGACAGCATCGATTCCGGCGTTCCCGCGTTCACCCGCCGCAAGGTTGGGTTCCTGCTGCTGCTCTCCACAGGTGCCTGCCTGCTGGCATCGGGCTGCGCGAGCCCGCCGGCGCCGATGCCGGCCGGGAGCATCGGGTCGCTCTCGGCCGAGCAGTCGAACGATGTCGCGATCCATGCGCTCGGCCTGGTCGGCACGCCCTACCGCTATGGCGGCAACACGCCCGAGGGCGGCTTCGACTGCAGCGGGCTCATCGGGTACGTCTACAAGAAGAGCGTGGGCCAGGCGACGCCGCGCACGGTGGCGCGGCTGGTTGCCTTCGGCCGGCCGGTGGCCGTGTCCGACATCCGCTCGGGCGACCTGGTGCTGTTCGGCGCCTCCTCACCGTCGCATGCCGGCATCTATGTCGGGGAGGGGCGCTTCGTGCACGCGCCGTCGAGCGGCGGCGAGGTGCGTCTCGATCGCCTCGATGGGCTCTACTGGTCGCGCCAGCCGACGCAGGCGCGGCGGCTCTGAGGCGGTGGCTTCCAGGTTCCGCTAGGTGCGGCTGGAAACCGCAGACACATCGACCGGCATCGCCTTGCCCCGGAGCGACACCGGGCCCAGCAGCTCGACCGGGATCCGACCGGCCAGCGCGACGCAGGTCGCCGGGTCGACCAGGATCGTCCGCCGCGCCAGCTTGGTGTGCTCCTCGAGCCGGGCGGCGAGATTCACCGTGTCGCCGATGCAGGTGTAGGTTGCGCGCTGCCGCGTGCCGGTGTAGCCGGCCACCATGTCGCCGGTGGCGATGCCGACGCCGATGCGGATCGACCGCTTGCCGAGCGCGGCGCGCTCGGCGTTCAGGAACTCGACCTTCTCGACCATGTCGAGCGCCGCGCGGACGGCGGCCGCGGCGTGGTCGGCCAGCGGCAGCGGGGCGCCGAAGATGGCCATCAGCCCGTCGCCGATCATCTGGTTGACCACGCCGCCATGGCTGTTGATGGCTTCGAACATCAGCGCGTAGTAGGCGTTCAGCAGCGCGATGGTCTCCTCGGGCGGCTGCGATTCGACCAGCGCGGTGAAGCCGCGGATGTCGGAGAACATCACCGTTCCCCGCAGATGCCGCCCGCCGAGCGCAAAGCCGGATTGCTCCAGGTCCTGCGCCACCTCGGAGGTGGCGAAGCGGCGCACCAGCTCCTTCTGCTGGTCGCGCAGGCGCTTCTTCTCGAGGCTGGCGCCGATGCGCGCCTTCAGCAGCACCGCATTGACCGGCTTGTGCAGGTAGTCCTCGGCGCCGAGTTCGATGCAGCGAACGATGTTGGCCATGCCCTCGAGCGACGAGGTCACGATCACCGGGAGGTCGCGCAACTTCGGGGTCCCGGTGAGTTGCTCCAGCACCTGGAACCCATCCATCTCGGGCATCTCGATGTCGAGCAGCAGCAGGTCGAAGGTGTCGCGCTGCAGCAGCTCGAGGGCGACCCGTCCGTTCTCGGCACATTCGACGCTGTGGCCCTGCAGCTCGAGGCTGCGGGCCAGCAGCAGGCGGTTGACCTTGCTGTCGTCGGCGACCAGCAGGCGCGCCTGCGGGGGTTGAAGCTCAGTCACGACTGAGCTCCGCGAGGGTCTTTGCCACCCGCCCGTACTCCGCCGCCAGCGCGTCGAGCGCTTTCGGTCGCCGCGCCGCCTCGAGGCCTCCCAGCTCCAGTTCGCGGGCCATCGCGCCGAGCGCGAGCGCGCCGAAGGTGAGGCTGTTGGACTTCAGCGAATGCGCCGCGCGGCGAAAGGCGTCGGCGTCGCCCGCGGCGAGCGCACCCTGAAGCTCCTTCAACATGACCGGGGCCTCCTCCAGGAAGGTCTGCACCAGCTCCCGCACGAATTCGGCGCCCGCGGTGTCCTGAAGTTCCGCATAGGTCGCCCGGTCGATCGTCGCATCGCTCATGTCACTCGGTCCTTTCGTGCAGGTACGCTGTTCAGCGTCTCGACCAGCCGGTCGACCCGGATCGGCTTGGTCAGGTAGTCGTCCATGCCGGCCGCCATGCACATCTCGCGGTCGCCCTGCATGGCGTTGGCGGTCATTGCCACGATGCGCGGCCGCTGGGTCGGTGCCGGCAGCAGCGTGCAGATCTGCCGCGTGGCGTCGAGCCCGTCGAGCTCGGGCATCTGCACGTCCATCAGCACCACGTCATAGCGCTGGCGCTGCACCGACTCGACGGCCTCGATGCCGTTGGCGGCGAGGTCGGCCCGGTAGCCCATCTGCTGCAGCAGGCGCAGCGCAAGCTTCTGGTTCACCGCGTTGTCTTCGGCCAGCAGGATGCGAAGCGGATGGCGTGCCGCCATCGCGGGATCGATCTGCGGCTTGTGCGCCGCAGCGGCCTCCGGCCGGGCGGTCGAATCGTGCGACAGCAGGCCCACCAGGGTGTCGAACAGGTGCGACTGCCGGATCGGCTTGGAGAGATAGGCGCCGAACAGCGATTCGGTCTCGCCCGCCTCGCGCCGGCCCAGCGAACTGAACAGCACCAGCGGCAGCGTGGCGTGGTTGGCCCGGACGCGCCGCGCCAGGTCGACGCCGTTCATCTCGGGCATGTGCATGTCGAGGATCGCGACATCGAAGTCTTCGCCTTGTCCGAGCCAGCGCAGGGCCTCGAGCGGCGATTCGGTGGCGCGCCACCGCATGCCCCACTTGTCGACCTGCAGCGAGAGCACCCGCCGGTTGGTCGCGTTGTCGTCGACGACCAGCACGCGCTTGCCTTGCAGCTCGGGCTGCGTGCCGGCGTAGTCCCGGTGCCGGCTGGGCGGCAGCTGTGCCGCCGGCGCCTCGATGGTGCAGAAGAAGGTCGAGCCGGTACCCGGGCCGCCGCTCTCGGCCCACATGGTACCGCCCATCAGCTCGGCCAGCCGCTTGCTGATCACCAGGCCCAGGCCGGTGCCGCCGTACTTGCGCGTGGTGCTCGAGTCGGCCTGCGAGAAGGACTGGAACAGCCGGCCCATGCCTTCCGCCGTCAGGCCGATGCCGGTGTCGCGCACGGCGAAGGTCAGCCGCACCTTGCCGCCTGCGCCGGCCTGCGAATGGACCGTCAGCACCACCTCGCCGGCCTCCGTGAACTTCACCGCGTTGCTCAGCAGGTTCAGCAGGATCTGCCGCAGCCGCGGAAGGTCGCCGCTCACGGCGGCCGGCATGTCGCCTTCGAACACATAGGCGATGTCGAGCTCCTTCTCGGTGGCGCGCGTGCTGACCAGGTCGAGCGCCGACTCCACGCAGTCGCGCAGGTCGAAGGGTTGCGACTCGATGTCCATGCGCCCGGCCTCGATCTTCGAGTAGTCCAGGATGTCGTTGATGATGGTCAGCAGCGCATCGCCCGAATCGCGGATGGTCTCGACGTAGTCCTGCTGCTCGGCGTCGAGCCGGGTGTCGAGCAGCAGGCCGCTCATGCCGATCACCGCGTTCATCGGCGTGCGGATCTCGTGGCTCATGGTGGCCAGGAAGGCGCTCTTGGCCTCGTTGGCGGCCTCGGCAGCGGCCCGCGCTTCCTTGGTTTCGGCGAACATGCGCGCGTTCTGGATCGCGATCACGGCCTGGTCGGCAAAGGTCTTCAGCAGCTTGATCTCCTTGCCGTCGAACGGCCCCGGGGGCTGGCGGGTCACGTGGATCGAGCCGATGCTGCGGCCCTCCCAGATCAGCGGGGCGACCATGATCGCGTAGCTGCCCACCTGCTCGGCCATCAGGCGCATGAAGGAGGGCAGCGACGGTGCGGCAAGCGCATCGGGAATGTGAAGAAATTCGAAGCCTCCCGTGGCAGGGCCGAAGGGCGTGTGATCGATCGGCCGCGGATAGTACCGCTCGAGCACGGCGCGGGCAGAGCCCCGGTGCGCGCCCAGGTGGACCAGGCCATCGTTGCCGATCAGCGAGATGCCCATCTGCGAGCCGGAGAACAGGCGCTGGCAGCTCTCCAGGATCTTGTCGAACACGGGCTGCGCATCTTCCATGGAACCGCTGATGACCTGGAGCACGTCGGTGGTGGCCTTCTGCCGCTCCAACGCCTCCCTGGTTTCGTTGAAAAGGCGTACGTTCTCGATCGCGATGACCGCCTGGTCGGCGAAGGTCTGCACCAGCCCGATCTCCGCCGGCGTGAAGGGGCGCGGCTGGTTGCGCAGCAGGACGATCACGCCGATCGATCGGCCGTCGCGAAGCATGGGCACGGCCAGCACCGTGCGAAAGCCGTTGCGTGCCTGGAGATCGCGCACGTCCGGATATTCGCTGTCGAGCAACGGCACGACGTCTTCGACATGCACGCAGCGGCGCTCCAGGAACGCGCGTCCGCCGATCGAGCTGCGGCGCAACGGCAGTTCCGCGCCGACCGATCGGGTGTCGTACGCGGGCCCGTAGCTCGTCATCGCGCGAAGACGGTCGCCGATCGCCAGCCACACCCGGCTGCCTTCGGCCCGGCACAGCAGGCCGGCACGCTCGGCCACCGTGTCGAGCACCGGCTGGACGTCGGTGGGCGAGCCGCTGATGATCTTCAGCACCTCGGAGGTTGCGGTCTGGCGCTCCAGCGCCTCATGCGTCTCGTCGAACAGCCGGGCGTTCTCCAGCGCCACGCCCATGCTGGCGGCCACTGTCTCGAGCAGCCGGATCTGGTGGCTGCCGAAGGCGTATTCGCGCTCATGGTCCTGCAGGCCGATCAGGCCCAGCACGCGGTCGCTGCCGATGATCGGCACCGCGGCGAGCGAATGCGCCCAGTCGGTGCCCGGCGTCGGCTGGAGTCCGGCCCGGGTCTGCTCCTCGCGCGTGTTCGCCACGCCGGCCTCGCGGGTTCGGATGATCCGCTCCATCGGCTCGCCCGGCTTCAGCGGCCGCGCCGGCAGCAGCGGCAGCGGGCGGTTGTGTTCGTAGCGGTACAGCGCCTGGATGAGCTGGGCCTTGTCGTCCCACCACAGGATGTTCACGTCGCCGGAGTCGAACAGCTCGCGCAGCTTGTCGCCCACCATGCGGACGATGGCCTGGAATTCCAGCCGGGCCGCCATGCCTTGCTGGATGCTGTTGATGAGCGCGAGTTCGCCGGTGCGCTGTGCCAGTTCGGCCTCGCGCTGGGCCAGCAGCGCGCGCAACTCGCTCTCGCCGTGGGACGAGAGCATCGACAGTGGCCGGGACCGGGACTTTGCCATTGGGCATCTGCCTCCTGCGATCGGGGATCCCGGGCGTGCTCCTGGGTGGCGCCTGGGACTCCGTCGACCTATGGCGCCGGGACGACCTCGTAGTACACGCCGCTGGAGCCGAAGTACGGCTTGTACCAGGTCGCTCCGGACTGGTAGTAGTTGACCCCGTTCACCACCATGCTCCTCGCGTCGCCGGGCAAGGCCGCCAGCTGGGTGCCGAGCGGCATGCCGGACTGCACCACAACCGCCGGTTGCTGAACGATCACGGCCGGCTGCTGGACCACCACGGCGGGGCGGCTCGCATCAGCAATCGCCGCACCTACCGCCATGCCGGCGACAGCGCCCGCGGCTGCCCCGCAGCCATAGCAGCCCGGGGGACGGTAATAGGGATGGTAGGGGTGGAAGCCGCCGACCGCGACCGCGCCGCCGCGCCAGCCGCCCGCGGCCGCGACCCAGGCGTTGGCACCCGACAGGGGGAGGAGTGCGCCGGCCACGACGGCTGCACCGAGGACGAGGGTCTTGAACTGCTTCATCGCATTGCTCCTTGTCGCGCTCACTTGGCGGGGCCCATCTGCTTGAACTCGAGCTTCACGGCGCCCTGCGGAATGGCGGCGCTGAAGGTCTTCGCCGGCACGGGCGCGTTGAGCTTCCATTCCGAGAGCTCGACGGTGAAGGTCGGCTGGCGTTCGCCCGTGCGGTAGGAAACGACCATCAGGCGGGGCAGCTTGTCCGCGGCGCCGATCCAGACCTCCCAGTCGAGTCCGGGTGCCGTGAACGCGAGGTGCTCGGTCTTGACGCCGCCGATGGTCGACTGCCCGACCCAGAGGGCGCTGCTGAAGTCCTTTGTCAGGAAGGCATACGGATCCGCGACCAGCAGGTCGAGAAAGGGCGCCGTGGCGTCGGAGCCCGGCTGGATGCTCTGCATCAGCGCCTCGATCGCGCCGCCCGCGGCATCGCGCTGCGCATAGAACTTGCGGTCGGCGCCGATCACGGTCACCGTCTTGCCGTCGTAGAAGCTGTCGCTCGGGAACAGGTCGCCGCGCGCTTCCACGAAGAGCTTGTCGGGCCGCTGCATCACCACGCGCGAGGACGCGAACAGGCTGACGAACTGCCCCGTCGGCGACGGGGTCGGCACGATGCCGCGGACCCTGAAGCTCAAGGTCTTGGCGCCGGCCAGCGTGTCGCTCATGCTCTTGAGCAGCGCCAGCGCGCGCTCGTCCTTGAAATCCTTGGCGGGCGACGCCATCGGCGCCGGCTTGGCGTCCTGCGCCAGGGCCGCACGGTCGGCGCCCAGCATCGCCACGGCGGCGAACAGGGCCAGGCCGACGCGACGGCCGATTCGATTCATGGTGGGTGTCATCGGTGTCCTCCGGAAGTGAGCCAGGGTAGGGGGCGGTGCGGCCGGTGTCAACGCGCCGCCGCATCGAGCCTTTCCCACAGGAAGCGATAGGCCAGCGCCTGCATCGTGGCGGCCTGCTCGTTGTTCGCGGCGCCGCCGTGGCCGCCTTCGATGTTCTCGTAGTAGCTCACGTCCTTGCCGGCCTCGATCATCGCCGCCGCCATCTTGCGAGCGTGGGCCGGGTGCACGCGGTCGTCGCGGGTCGAGGTGGTGAGCAGCACCGGCGGGTAGTCGCGGCTGGGATCGAACAGGTGGTAGGGCGAGAAGGTCCGGATGTAGTCCCATTGGGCGGGGTCGTCGGGATCGCCGTATTCCGCCATCCAGGAGGCCCCGGCCAGCAGGCGCGAGTAGCGCCGCATGTCCAGCAGCGGCACCTCGATCACCACGGCGCCGAAGAGCGCCGGATAGCGGGTCAGCATCATGCCGGCCAGCAGTCCGCCGTTGGAGCCGCCCTGCACCCCGAGCTGCCGGGGCGAGGTGATCCCGCGGGCCACCAGGTCCTTGGCGACCGAGGAGAAATCCTCGTAGGCGCGATGCCGGTGCCGCTTGAGCGCCAGCTGGTGCCAGCGCGGCCCGTACTCGCCGCCGCCGCGGATGTTCGCCACCACGTACACGCCGCCCCGGGACAGCCAGGCGCGCCCGAGGGCACCGGAGTAGCCCGGGGTCAGCGAGACCTCGAAGCCGCCATAGCCGTACAGCAGCGTCGGCGCCGTGCCGTCGAACACGAGGTCCGCGCGCCGCACCATGAAGTAGGGCACGCGGGTGCCGTCGTCGGAGGTGGCGAAGTGCTGCTCGACCACCAGTCCCCGGGCGTCGAAGAAGGCCGGCATGGACTTGAGCAATTCGGGCGGCTGGCCCAGCGTGGCCAGCGAAAGGGTCGAGGGCGTGAGGTAGTCGGCGGCGCTCAGCCAGACGGCGTCCGATTCGTCCCGGTCGACCGCCCTCGCATCGACGCTGCCGATGGCCGGGGCGCCGGCGAACTCGCTGCGCGTCCAGGGCCCGGTGCCGCCGGCGGGTGGCGTCAGCACGTGGAGCCGGTTCTTCACGTCATCGAGCACGTTGACCACCAGGTGGTTGCGGGTCCAGGTCGTGGCTGCCAGCGAGCGCGTCGGGCCGGGTTCGAAGAGCACGGCGAAGTCACGCTCGCCGCGCATGAACCGATCGAAATGGGTCGCCAGCAGCGAGCCGGCGATGTACGTGCGGGCGCCGACGCTCCAGGCTTCGCGCAATTCGACCAGCAGCCATTCGCGCTGGATGCTCGGCTCGGCGGACATTGGCAGCTCGACCTTCGACAGCCTGTCGCCTTCGGTCTGCAGGAAGAGCTCGGCGCTGTAGAAGGCGAGCGACCGGGCGACGAAGTCGCGCTCGAAGCCGGGGGTGTGCATCCGGTAGGCCGAGATGTACATGTCGTCGGCCAGGCCTTCGTACACGATGGGGGCGGACGCCAGGGGCGTGCCGCGTGCCCAGCGCCTGGCGGTCCGTGGATAGCCCGAGGTGGTCGACCCACCCTCGCCGAGCGTCGTGAACGCAAACACGGTGTCGTCGTCGATCCAGGCCAGGCCGCCCTTGGATTCCGGCCGGAAGAAGCCGCCCTGTTCGGGCGCCACGAAGGTCTTGGCCACGAGGTCGAACTCGCGCGTCACGTCGGCGTCGGAACCGCCGGGCGAGAGGCTCACGAGCGCCTTGCGGTAGCTCGGCCGCAGCACGGTCGCGCCGTGCCAGACCCAATGCACGCCCTCGGCGGCGGCGAGGGCGTCGAGGTCGAGCACCGTCTCCCAGGCCGGTTCGTCGCTTCGGTACTGGGCGAGCGTGGTGCGACGCCACAGGCCCATCTTGTGATCGGCATCCCGCCAGAAGTTGTAATAGAAGTCGCCGAGCTTGGAGACTTCTGGGATCTTCGCATCGGAGTCGAGCACGGCTTGCACCGCGGCCTTGGTGCGGGCGAATTCGTCCGTCGCGGCCAGGCTGCCGAGGGTCTGTGCGTTGCGCTCACGGACCCAGGCCAGCGCTTCGGCGCCTTCGACCGCCTCGAGCCACAGCCGCGGGTCGGTGCCGTCCTCGGCGGGGGGGTCGCATTTATTTTGTTGCATTTCAGTTGATCATTGCGTATTTTCACGGTCATCGGACGCCAGGCGGCGCGTGCAGTGCGGGGAACTGCGTGAGACACCAACACAAATGAGGGGGCGGACATGAAGGACTTCCTGGGCAGGTGGGCGCTTCTTTCCTTCGCGCTGGCGCTGGCCGCGTGCGGCGGCAGCGGCAGCGGGGGCACGCTCGACATGTCGGTCGCTGCCGCCCCGGGAGCGGGCGGCAGCGGAGGAGGCAGCGCCAGTGTTTCCCAGGTCTTCCAGGCCGGCGCCACGGTGGCGACACCGGCAACCGACACATCGGCCGATGCCGATCCGTCCGCGATCGTGGTCCGTTTCGATCCGCCCTCGATCGCGATAACGATACCCGTCGATTTGCAGGCGGCGAATGCGCCCACGCTGTCGGTCACCGCGACCGCCTCGAACCTTCCGAGCGCGCCGGTGAGCGTTTTCCTGGTGGACGACTCGGGCATCCTCAAGCCGGAAGCACATCCGTTGTATGGCGCCGGCGCCAACACCTTCGCGACGATGCCGCCCTATCTGCCCACCCTGAAGCTGCCGCTGACCGTGGGCGTCCACGAGGGAGTCCTGAAGATCATGTTCTGCACCGACAGCGGGTGTGGGACCCGGTATCCCGTCAGCGCCTCGAGCGTTCTGCCTTACAGCGTGACGGTGACCCAGGGGAACCCCTAGGCTGCGGCTGCCAAGGCGGCGCAGGCCCTGCCTCTTCTGCCTTGATCCGGGGTCCGGCTACCAGCGCCGGCGTTCTTCCATCAGGTCGTCGCCGACGTTGTAGTGATCGACCCGGCCCGTGGGATCGATGTAGATGTACAGGAAGCGCCGGTTGTTGATGTGCAGGTAGCGCCACGACCAGACGGTGCCGTTGAAGGAGGCCACGCGCGTCTGCTCGTAGGGCAGTCCATAGGTGAAGAGGACGTCGGGCACGCGCCACTCGCCGGGCCGGATGGTGCTGCCGAACAGCCCTTCGTCGAGCTCCTGGCGCACCGAGCGCACGCGTCCGGAGGCGTCGAGGTCGACGTTGCTGACCTGGAATCCCATGGGACCGCGCGAATACTGCAGGCGTTCTCCGCCGGCAAAGGGATAGATCGCGGTCGGCGGGCCCAATTGCTGCATCACCTCGGCGCGGCCGGTGCCGGGCTGGACGCGGGACGGATCGCTGGCGCAGCCGGCCAGCAGGCCGCAAAGCAGGGCCATTGCGGCGGCAGCCTTGCGCGGGGCGCGAACGAGATCCTGCATGGTGTTCGAAGTATCCGTGACCTGGAACGCTCCGGTTGTCGGACGAGCCGCTGCGCGGGTGTGGGCGGATTTTCAATCCGCTTCGATTTTCGCCGCCTTGATCACCTCTGCCCAGCGCGCGGTCTCTGCCTTCACCAGTGCATCCATCTGCTGCGGGCTCAGGTAGTCGGCCGTGGCGCCCTGTTCCTGCGCCTTCTGCCTGAAGGCCGGCGTGGAAACGACCTTGGCGATCTCCGCGCTCAGCTTGTCGATGACCGGCCTGGGTGTCCTGGCGGGCGCGAAGACGCCGAACCACGAGGTGGCGTCGAGCTTCGGCAGGCCCGCTTCGGCGGTCGTCGGCACCTCCGGCATGCTGGCCAGGCGCGTCTTGCCCGTGGTGGCCAGCACCCGCAGCTTGCCCGACTGGATGTGCGGCACGAAGGGCGGCGCGGTGCCGAAGGTGATGTCGACCTGGCCGCCCAGCAGGTCCTGCAGCGCCGGGCCGGTGCCCTTGTACGGGATGTGGGTCAGCTGGATGCCGGCCTGCTGCTCGAGCATCGCGCCGGTCGCGTGCTGCAGCGAGCCGTTGCCCGAGGACGCGTAGTTGATCTTGCCGGGGTGCGCCTTGGCATAGGCGACGAATTCGGCCATGGTCTTGAAGGGCAGGTCGGCGCGCACCACCACGATCTGCGGCGCCGACAGCACGTTGGCCACCGGCGTGAGGTCCTTCGCCTCCCATTGCGGCGCCTGCTTGCTGACCAGCGGCGTGATGACGTGGTAGCCCGAATACTGCATCAGCAGCGTGTAGCCGTCGGGCTCGGCGCGCTTCACCGCGACGGCGGCAATGGCACCGTTGGCACCGCCCTTGTTGTCGACCACCACGGTCTGTCCGAGCGCGCTGCCGAGCGGCACGCCGAGCATGCGGGCCGCGATGTCGGTGGTGCCGCCCGCCGCCGCGGGCACGAGCAGCATCACGGGCCGGCTCGGGTAGCCGGTGGGCGCCTGGGCGTGCAGGGCCGGGGCCATGCCGAGGGCCGCGAAGCCGAGCGCGGCAAGGCCGAGCCTGCGGCGCGAGATGTCATTCGAGGGTTTCATGGAAGTCTCCTGTCGTCGTTCTTGGATCAAAGGGGGATGGCTCAGGCGCCGCGTGCCAGGGCCCGGTCGCGCCACAGCGCGAAGTCCGGCGGCGGCGCGTGCAGGTCGAGCCGGCGGCCGGCCTTGGCGATCTGGCTCGGGATGTCGTGGCCGATCAGGGCCGGCAGCCGGGCGGCGGCCCGCAGCAGCAGGGCCAGGTCGCAGCCGGTGTCGAAGTCCATCAGTTCGAGCGCATGGACGATCTCCTCGGTGCAGACGTTGCCGCTGGCGCCCGGCGCATAGGGACAGCCGCCGAGACCGCCGAGCGAGGCGTCGAAGCGATCGGCACCGGCGTCCAGCGATGCCAGCACGTTCGCCAGGCCCATGCCGCGCGTGTTGTGGAAGTGCAGCGTGAGTTCGGCGGCGGGCAGGCGTTCGCGAAACGCTCTGACCACCTGCGCGACCTGCGAGGGGAAGGCCATGCCCGTGGTGTCGCACAGCGTGATGCCGCGCGCGCCGGCCGCCATGAAGCGTTCGGCCCAGCCGAGCATCACCTCGGTGTCGATGTCGCCCTCCATCGGGCAGCCGAACACGCAGGACAGCGACACGTTGATCGGCACCCCGGCCTGGCGTGCCAGCGCGCTCACCTCGGAGAGCGCCGCGAAGGACTGGGCGCGCGTCATCCGCAGATTGGCGAGGTTGTGGGTCTCGCTGCACGACATCACGAGATTGAGTTCGTCGGCGCGCGCCTCGATCGCGCGTTCGGCGCCACGCACGTTCGGCACCAGGCAGGTGTAGACCACGCCCGGGGCGCGGGCGATCTCGCGCAGCACGATCTCGGCGTCCCGCAGCGCCGGGATGGCCTGCGGCGAAACGAAGGCGGTGGCCTCGATCTTCGCCAGCCCGGCCGCCGACAGCGCATCGACCCACGCGATCTTGTCGGCGGTCGGCACGAAGGCCGCCTCCATCTGCAGGCCGTCGCGCGGCCCGACTTCCTGCATGTGAATGCGGCGGCGTGCGCCGGCCCAGGGTGAGTTCGATGCGGTCATGCGATGGCGCCTTTCGAGCGGAGGAGGGATATCTGTTCGGGCGTCAGGCCGGCCTCGCGCAGCACGGCATCGGTGTCGTCCCCGAGCCGCGGTGCCGACGAGCGCACGCAGCCGGGCGTGCCCGACAGCTTCGGCACGATGCCCGGCACGTCGATCTCATGGCCGTCGCGCGTGGTCTGGCGCAGGATCATGTCGCGCGCCCGGTAGTGCGGATCTTCGTGGATGTCCTTGGCGGTGTAGACCCGGCCGGCCGGAACGTTGGCGCCGGCGAGCAGCCGCAGCACCTCGGCGATTTCGCGCGGCTGCGTCCAGGCGCCGATCGCGGCGTCGAGCTCGTCGACCCGCGCCACCCGGCCGGCGTTGCTCTGCAGGTCGGCTGCGGCCGCCAGGTCGGGCCGGCCCACGACCTCCATCAGCCGCCTGAAGATGCTGTCGCCGTTGCCCGCGACCAGCACGTAGCCGTCGGCGCAGCGGTAGGCGTTGGACGGCGCGATGCCCGGCAGCGCGCTGCCGGCCGCCTCGCGCACGGCGCCGAAGGCGCTGTATTCGGGCAGCAGGCTTTCCATCACGTTGAAGACCGCCTCGTGCAGCGCCACGTCGATCACCTGGCCGGGCCCGCCGTGCACCTTGCGGTGGTAGAGCGCCAGCAGCACGCCGATGGTGCCGTGCAGCGCCGCCAGCGTGTCGCCGATCGACACCCCCACGCGCACCGGAACCCGACCGGGCTCGCCCGTGAGGTGGCGCAGCCCGCCCATGGCCTCGCCGATGGCGCCGAAGCCGGGCAGGTCGCGGTAGGGGCCGGTCTGGCCATAGCCCGAGATGCGCAGCATCACAAGCCCCGGGTTGAGGCGCCGCAGGTCCTCCCAGCCCAGGCCCCAGCCTTCGAGCGTGCCGGGCCGGAAGTTCTCGATCAGCACGTCGGCCTCGGCGATCAGCCGGCGCGCGAGCGCCTGGCCTTCGGCTGCCCGCAGGTCGATCGCCACCGAGCGCTTGTTGCGCGATTGCACCTGCCACCAGACGGAGGTGCCGTCCTGCAGCATGCGCCAGTTGCGCAGCGGGTCGCCGTTGCCCGGCGCCTCGATCTTCACGACGTCGGCGCCGAACTCGCCCAGCGTCTTGCCGCAGAAGGGGCCGGCGATCAGCTGGCCCATCTCGACCACGCGCAGGCCGGCGAGGGCGCTGGAGGCCGAAGGCGGCGAGGATGGGGTGGTCGGGGGAGCGGAGGCAGCGGTCATGGGGCCGAATGATGGCCAGCCGGCCCCGACCTGCAAAGCGGCCATTGGCGAGGCTGCCATCGCGGATCGCGATGGTGCTCAAATACGCCGCATGAAGCTCGATCCCGTTTCGCTGCGCCTGTTCGTCGCCGTCATGGAAGAAGGCACCATCGCCGCCGCCGCGCTGCGCGAGCACCTGGCCCCGGCGGCGGTGAGCAAGCGCATCAGCGAGCTCGAGGATGCGCTCGACGCGGTGCTGTTCCAGCGCAGCAACAAGGGGGTGCAGGCCACTGCGGCGGCACATGCGCTGCTCGGGCTCGCGCGCGGCGTGCTCAACGGCCTGGACGACATCGCCGAGCAGATGGCCGGCTATGCGAGCGGGCTGCGCGGCCACGTCCGGGTCTTCGCCAACATCTCGGCCATCACCCAGTTCCTGCCGGACGACCTGCGCAGCTTCATGGCCACCGCGCCGCTGGTGCAGGTGCACCTGCAGGAGCGCATCAGCTCGGCCATCGCGCGCGCCGTGGCCGACAGCACGGCCGACATCGGCATCCTCAACGCCGGCGCCTACGGCGAGGCGCTCACGGTGCTGCCGTACCGCGAGGACGAGCTGGTGCTGATCGTGCCGCGCGAGCACGTGCTGGCGCGGCGCCGGAAGGCGAGCTTCCGGGAGGCGCTGGCGCACGAGTTCGTCGGCGCCCATCCGGGCAGCGCGGTCAACAACCTGCTGCACAGGGCGGCGGCCGAGATCGGCCTGCCGCTGCGACTGCGGATCCAGGTCAGCGGCTACGACGCGATGTCGCTGATGGTGGCGGCCGGCATGGGCGTCGGCATCCTGCCGCGCCAGAGCGCGCGCCTCTATCTGTCATCGCTCGGCATCCGCGCCGTTGCGCTCGACGAGCCCTGGGTGCGGCGCCAGCTCATGGTGTGCGTCCGCTCGCTGGAGGCCCTGTCGCCCGCGGCGCGCAGCCTGGTCGACCACCTCTGCGCGAGTGCGTCGCCGGTCAGTCCTTGAGCTTGATGGAGGAGATGCGGACGCCAGGGCCTGTTCACACTATTTCCGGGGATCGCGGAAATAGTGTGAACAGGCCTTAGAAGCGATTGGCGGCCCGCCGTACGACGACTTTCTCCTTGTCCGCAGCTTTTTCCGGCTGGGCCGCCGCCTTCCGTGGAGCGCGTTTGGCCGGCTTTCGCCGTCCCTTGAGGGATTCGATCAGGGAAAGGGCTTCCTTGTCGAACTTCGCGTTGTCGTCGGGCATGGCGGCCTCCAGAGGATGCGAGTGCCGGATGGTACGACCATACTGACATCGCTGCCCGGGCCACTTTGCGCCAGCCACTCTTTCAGCTCCGAGGCGATCCCTCCCAAGCGGGCGCCGGGGACCACCGGGCCATCTGTCCGTCCGACCGAGCGCTTCCCTCCGGATCTCCCCTAACATAGACAGATGACTCGAGGAGATCTTCGATGAATTCGAACGAGTTTGGCGCGACCCCAACGGTTGCGGATGAAAGCAGCACGGTCGTCGACGACGACGAGGTGATATCTAGAACTCTGCCGCCTGCACTGATGCCCCAGAGTGCAGGGCGACTGCAGGAGCAGGCCGATCACGTCCTGAACGTGATCCGCGGCTGTGTCATCAGACAACCCATTCGAGCGGTACTGGTCGCCGCCGCAGGGGGTGCGGCACTGACCGCCCTGCTGGTTGCCTGGATGCAGCGCGAAGACATTTGAGGTGGGCCGGGCAGTTGGGGGCCCCCAGCTGCTCGGTGGTGATGCCATTGAAGTTCGCTTCGAACTCGTAGGTTACGTCGCAAACCATTGTCGCGCTTGAGTTTTTGTCCCAAAGCGCACCGATCTGCACCAAGAGGACGATCACCCCGAGAAGTGTTCGCGACCTGTGCCGCAAAAGGACGAAGCCCTATTTCTGGATGTCGCCCAGACAGAGATATTTGATCTCGACGTAGTCGTCCATGCCATGGTGCGAGCCCTCGCGCCCCAGGCCCGACTGCTTCACGCCGCCGAAGGGCACATGTTCGGTGGCGATCACGCCGGCATTGATGCCGACCATGCCGTACTCCAGCGCCTCTGCCACGCGGAAGATCCGCCCCACGTCGCGGGTGTAGAAGTAGCTGGCCAGCCCGAACTCGGTGTTGTTCGCCGCCTCAATGGCGTCCTGCTCTGTCTTGAAGCGAAACACGGGTGCGAAGGGGCCGAAGGTTTCCTCCTTTGCGCACAGCATGTCGGGCGTGGCCTCGGCGATCACCGTGGGTTCGAAGAACTGGCCGGTGATCCTGCGCCCGCCCGCCAGCACCTTGCCGCCCTTGGCAACGGCATCGTCGACGTGGCGCTGCACCTTGTCGATGGCCGCATCCTCGATCAGCGGCCCTTGCGTCACGCCATCTTCGAAGCCGTTGCCGACCTTGAGCGCCTCGACCTTGGCCGCGAATTTCTCGACGAACCGGTCATAGATGCCGTCTTGCACATACAACCGGTTCGCGCAGACGCAGGTCTGGCCCGCGTTGCGGAATTTGCTGGCCATGGCGCCTTCGACCGCAGATTCCACGTCGGCATCGTCGAAGACCAGGAAGGGCGCGTTGCCGCCGAGCTCGAGCGACAGCTTCTTGACCGTGGGTGCGCATTGGCTCATCAGGATGCGGCCGACTTCGGTGGAGCCCGTGAAACTCAGATGGCGCACGACGTCGCTTTCGCAAAGTTCCTTGCCGATGGCGATACTGTTCTGGCCGTCGGCCGTGAGCACGTTGAGCACGCCTGCAGGAATGCCCGCGCGCACCGCCAGCTCGGCCACGGCGAGCGCGGTGAGCGGTGTGAGTTCGGCGGGCTTGATGACCACGGTGCATCCGGCGGCGAGCGCCGGCGCTACCTTGCGCGTGATCATCGCGAGCGGAAAATTCCAGGGCGTGATCGCCGCGCACACACCGATGGCCTGCTTCATCACAAGCAGGCGCCGGTTGTTGTCGAACTGCGGCAGCACCTCGCCGTTCACGCGCTTGGCTTCTTCGGCAAACCACTCGATGAAGCTTGCGCCGTAGGCAACCTCGCCCTTGGCTTCGGCGAAGGGCTTGCCTTGCTCGGCGGTCATCAGGCGGCCCAGGTCTTCCGTGTTGGCAATCAGCAGTTCGAACCACTTGCGCAAGACGATGCTGCGCTCCTTGCCGGTCTTGCCGCGCCAGGCCGCGAGCGCCTTGTCGGCGGCGGCGATCGCCAAGGCCGCGTCCGCGCGCGCGAGGTTGGCGACGTCGGCCAGCTTCTGGCCGGTGGCAGGGTCGTTCACATCGAAGCGGCTCGCGCCCCGGATCCATTCGCCGGCGATCAGCGCATCGCTTTTGAGCAGGGTCGGGTCGTTCAGCATTGCGAAGGGGGATGTCTTCATGTTCATGTGTTCTGTTGTTAGCGATAGGGCACGCCGGGCAGCACGCAAAGCATCTCGTAGAGAAGATTGGCGCCAAGCAGCGCGGTGTTCCCGCTGGTGTCGTAGGGCGGGCTGACTTCCACCAGGTCGGCGCCCACCACGTTCAGGCCGCGGCAGCCGCGAACGATCTCCAGTGCCTGCGGCACGGTCAGACCGCCGATCTCGGGCGTGCCGGTGCCGCCGGCGAAGGAAGGATCGATGCCGTCGGTGTCGAAGCTGATGTAGACGGGATGCGCCGGGCCGATGCGCTCGCGCACCTGCGCCATCAGTGGGGCCAGCGACTGGTACCAGAGCTCGTGGGCTTGCACCACGGTGAAGCCTTGCGCACGCGGCCAGTCGAAATCGTCCGCGGCATAACCGGTGCCGCGCAGGCCGATCTGCCAGACCTTGTCGCAGGCCAGCAAGCTTTCCTCGACGGCGCGGCGCAACGGCGTGCCGTGGGCGATGCGCTCGCCGAACATGTCGTCGCTCACGTCCGCATGCGCATCGACATGCACCAGCGCCACCGGGCCGTGCTCGCGCGCCACCGCGCGCAGGATCGGCAGTGCAATGGTGTGGTCGCCGCCAAGCGTCAGCGGCGCGCAGCCGGCGGCCAGCACGGTGTCGTAGAAGGTCGAAATGATGTCGACCGACTTGTCGAGCGAATAGGTGTTGATGGGCACATCGCCCAGGTCGGCCACGTTCAGCCGGTCGAACGGGGCCGCGCCAGTCGCCATGTTGTAGGGCCGCAGCAGTGCCGATTCGGCGCGGATCTGGCGCGGCCCGAAACGCGCGCCCGGGCGGTTGGAGGTGCCGATGTCCAGGGGCACGCCGATGAATGTCGCATCCAGCCCCACCGGGGACGTTGCAGCCGGCAGCCGCATCATCGTGCCGAGGCCGGCGAAGCGCGGCATCGTGTTGCCGCCGAGCGGCTGGTTCGGTGGGATGGCGGGCATCGTGCGGGGGTTCAGCGCCGCCGGCCGCGCAGCCATTCGAGCGCGAGCAGCAGCGTGGTGGTGAAGATGATCAGCAGCGTCGCAACAGCGGCGATGGTGGGCGAGATGTTCTCTCGGATGCCGGTGAACATCTGGCGCGGCAGCGTGACCTGGTCCGGCCCCGCGAGGAACAGCGTGACCACCACTTCGTCGAACGACGTAGCGAAGGCGAACAGCGCGCCCGAGATCACGCCCGGCGCGATCACCGGCAGCGTGATGCGCATGAAGGTCCTGAACGGTGTTTCGCCCAGGCTCAGCGATGCGCGCACCAGGTTGTGGTTGAAGCCGGCCAGCGTGGCGAGCACGGTGGTCAGCACGAAAGGTGCGCCCAGTGCCGCATGCACCACGATCAGCCCGATGTAGGTGTCGGCCAGGCCGATGGGTGCGAAGTAGAGGTAGGCGGCAACGCCCACCACCACGATGGGCACCACCATCGGCGAAATCAGCACGCTCATGAGCAGCCCCTTGAAGGCAAAGCGCGTGCGCGACAGGCCCACCGCGGCCAGCGTGCCCAGCACGGTGGCCAGCACCGTGGCGGCCGGCGCGACGATGAAGCTGTTGCGCGCCGCGCGCGCCCACTCGGGCGACTCGAACAGGTTGCGATACCACTTGAGCGACCAGCCGGGAATCGGGTACGCCAGAAATGAACTGTCGGAGAAAGACAGCGGAATCACCACCAGGATCGGCGCCAGCAGAAAGGCCAGAACCGCGACGCAGCCAATACGCACCAGCCACCAGCCGAGCTTGTCGGCAAAGGTGGCATAGGCCGGGAATCGAGGGAGCTTCAGCATGCTTGTCTTTCTTCCTTGCCGCTCAGCCGAGGCTCAGCTCGGCCTTGCCGATGCGGCGATACACGGCGTACAGCACCAGCGTGGCGACCAGCAGCACGGCACCCAGCGCGCAGGCCATGCCCCAGTTGATCTCCACGTTGGTGTAGCGCGCGATGTAGTAGCTCAGCATCTGGTCGTCCGCGCCGCCGAGCAGCGCCGGTGTCACGTAGTAGCCGATGGCCAGGATGAAGACCAGCAGCCCACCGGCACCGATGCCCGGATAGGTCTGCGGCACGTACACCCGGAAGAAGGCCGCCAGCGGCGAGCTGCCCAGCGAGACAGCCGCACGCAGGTAGGTGGGCGGCACGCTCTTCATGACGCTGTAGAGCGGCAGAATCATGAACGGCAGCAGGATGTGCACCATCGCGATGATCACGCCGGTGCGGTTGAACAGCAGCGCCAGCGGATGATCGATCAGCCCGATGCCCATGAGGCCGCGGTTGACCAGGCCTTCGGACTGCAGCAACACGATCCAGGCCGCCACGCGCACCAGGATGGAAGTCCAGAACGGAACCAGCACCAGGATCATCAGCACGTTGGCCTTGCGCGCCGGCAGCGTCGACAGCCACCAGGCCAGCGGATAGGCCAGCAGCAGGCAGAAGAAGGTGACCACGGCGCTGATGTTGAAAGTGCGCAGCAGGATGCCGGCGAAGGCGCGCTGGTCGGCAGGCATGCGCTCCACTTCGCCCGCCACATCGCGCCGCAGGTCGACCGATGCGAGCAGGTAGTCGGGTGTCCAGCGCGAACCGTTCTTGGCGATGGCCTGCCAGAACGGCGTCTCGCCCCAACGCGGATCGATCTCCAGCATGCGCGCCTTGATTTCTTCCGGCGTGCCGGCAATCGGCAGCGCCCGAAAGGTGCCCATCACGAGCGAGCGGGCGCCCGCAATCTCGGTGTTGAGGCGTCGCGCCAGGGCGCCCGCATCGGAACTGTCGGGCAGCTGGCGGAGGTCGGCCGCGATGGCGGCATAGGCCGCGGGCGCGGGCGCGTCCTTGCGGTTCCATCCGTCGAGCGCACGCACGGTGCGCGGCAGCGCATTCGCCACTTCCGGGTTCTCGACCGCACGCTGCAGCAGCGCCACGATGGGCACCAGCAGCGTCAGCAGCAGAAACACCAGCAGCGGCACCGTGAGCGCGAAGGCGCGCCACTTGCGGCGCGACTCGGCGCGCGCCAGCGCACGCCGGAGTTCGCCGGGTGGAGCCTCTGCCGAGACCTGGGGGACAGACATTGCCGCGTGCATGGCCTCTTGCCTGCTTACTGCGTGGCCCAGGACGCGAAGCGCTTCTCGAGCGCCTCGCCCTGATCAGCCCAGAAGCCGACGTTGAACTGCAGCGAATCCTTGGCGTTGTTCGCCGAGGTTGGCAGGTCGGCCAGCACCTTGCTGCTGAGCGAAGCCAGTGCCTTGGTGTTGGCGGGACCGTAGGCGATGTTCTGGGCATAGACCGCCTGGTTGGCCGGCTGCATCACGAACTGGATGAATTTCAGCGAGGCCTCCTTGTTCGGTGCGCCCTTCGGAATCACCAGGTAGTCGAGGTCGTAGATGCCGCCCGGCCAGTAGATCTTGAGGTCGCGGCCTTCGCGGTTGGCCGCGTCGATGCGGCCGTTGTACACGGTGGTCAGCACCACGTCGCCGGCCACCAGGAACTGCGGCGGCTGTGCGCCGGCTTCCCACCACTGGATGTTCGGCTTGAGTTCGGTGAGCTTCTTGAACGCGCGGTCGGCGCCGTCCTTGGTGGCGAGCACCTTGTAGACATCGGCCGGCTTCACGCCGTCGGCCATGAGCGCGAACTCGAGGTTGTAGCGCGCGCCCTTGCGCATGCCGCGCTTGCCCGGGATCTTCTTCACGTCCCAGAAATCGGCCCAGCTGGTGGGCGCGGTCTTGAGCTTTTCGCCGTTGTAGGCCATCACGGTCGACCACACGAACAGGCCGACGCCGCAATCGGTGACCGCGGCCGGCAGGAAGTCGGCCTTGCTGCCGATCTTCGAATAGTCGAGCTTCTCGAACAGGCCCTCGTCGCAGCCGCGCGCCGCGTCGGGCGATTCGACCTCGACCACGTCCCAGGTGACTTTCTTGGTCTCGACCATGGCCTTGATCTTGGCCTGTTCGCCGTTGTATTCGACCGGAATGATCTTGGTGCCGGTCTTCTCGTAGGGCTCGTAGTAGGCCTTTTTCTGGGCGTTGGCGTTGGCGCCACCGAAGTTGACCACGGTGAGCTGCTGCTGGGCGAAGGCAGGCAGCGCGAAGCTGGCGGCGACGGTGCAGGCGAGGAGAGTCTTTTTCATGGTGGGTGTAGTCCTGGGTGATGAACGGGAACGAGAAACGAGACCGGATTCAGAGCGCATAGATGCGCGCATGCGCAACCGGAAATTCGAGCGCCACCGATTCGCCGGCCTGCGGCGTGGCGGCGCCGTCGAGGCCGCTCAGCGGCAGCTTCACGGTGGCTTCGGCCTGGCCGCCGCCCACGCTGCAGAGCAGCCGCAGGTGGTCGCCGAAGTAGATGACGCGCGCCACCTCGGCGGCGAGCATGTTGGCGCCCTGCGCGTCCGGCCGGCGGTGCAGCACCACGCGCTCGGGGCGGATGCAGGCCTCGACCGCCGCGCCCGCGGCTGCGCCGCTGACGTTGAGCCCGTGCAGCACGCGGCCATCGGGCAGCGTCATTTCGGCGTGCTCGCCGCCACGGCTCAACTGGCCCTTGAGCACGGTGTTGTCGCCGACGAAGCCGGCCACGAAACGGTTGGAAGGCGTCTCGTAGAGCCGGCCGACCGTGTCGAGCTGCTGGATCACGCCTTCGTTGAACACCGCCACGCGGTCGCTCATGGTGAGCGCCTCGCCCTGGTCGTGCGTCACGTAGACGAAGGTCACGCCCAGCTGGCGGTGCAGGTCCTTGAGTTCGATCTGCATGTGTTCGCGCAGCTGCTTGTCGAGCGCGCCGAGCGGCTCGTCCATCAGCACCAGCTGGGGTTCGAACACCAGCGCGCGCGCCAGCGCCACGCGCTGCTGCTGGCCGCCCGAGAGCTGGCCGGGCAGGCGGTCGGTCATGCCGCGCAGCTGCACCATGTCGAGCGCGCGCTGCACGCGGCGCTGCTGCTCGTCTTTCGACACCTTGCGCACCGTCAGCGGATACGCAACGTTCTGGCCTACGCTCAGGTGCGGAAACAACGCGTAGTTCTGGAACACCATGCCGAAGTGCCGCTTGTGCGGCGGCGTGCCGGTGATCTGCTTGCCGTCGAGCAGGATCTCGCCGGAGGTCGGCGACTCGAAGCCCGCCAGCATCATCAGCGTGGTGGTCTTGCCCGATCCCGAAGGCCCGAGCAGGCTCAGGAACTCGCCACGGTGGATGTCCAGATCGAGCTGGCGCACCACCAGGTGTTCGCCATCGTAGGTTTTCCGGACGCGCTGGAAGCGCACCAAGGGTTCGTCTGTCATGGAGGATTTCAGGAAAGGGTCGATCAGCGCAGCGCGGCGAAGCTGTCCGCGAGAAGCGCCAGGCCTTCGTCCACAAGCAAGTCGGATGCCGTCAGCGGCACCAGTACGCGAATTACATTGCCGTAGCTGCCGCATGACAGCAGGATTAACCCGCGTCGCGCCGCCTCCGCGACCACCTCGCGGGTCAGCGCGGCATCGGGTTGCGCGGTGTCGCCCCGCTCGAACAATTCGATGGCCACCATGGCGCCGAGCCCCCGCACGTCGCCAATGGCGGGCTCGTCGGCCGCGATGCGGCGCAGGCCGGCCGTGAGCCGTTCGCCCAGCGCCCTGCTGCGAGCCAGCAATTGCTCGTCGTCGAACACCTTGAGCACCGCGAGCGCCGCGGCGCAGCCGATGGGGCTGCCGGCATACGTGCCGCCCAGGCCGCCGGGCGCGGGGGCGTCCATCACCTCGGCGCGGCCCACCACGCCGGAGATCGGAAAGCCGCCCGCCATCGACTTGGCGGTGGTGATCAGGTCGGGCGCCACGGGCCATTGCTCGCTCGCGAACCAGGTGCCGGTGCGGCCGGCGCCGGTCTGCACTTCGTCGGCAATGATCAAGATGCCGTGGCGGTCCGCCAGCGCGCGCAGGCCTTCGATGAAGTCGTTGGGCRCCACGTAAAAGCCGCCCTCCCCCTGCACCGGCTCCAGGATGAAGGCCGCCACGCGTTCGGCCTCGATGTCGTTCTTGAACAGCAGTTCGACCGAATGCAAGGCGTCGTCCACGCTCACGCCGTGCAACGCACTCGGGTAGAGCGCATGAAACACCTCGCCCGGGAATGGGCCAAAGCCGACCTTGTAGGGCGCCACCTTGCCGGTCAGGCCCAGCGTCATCATCGTGCGGCCGTGATAGCCGCCGGTGAAGGCAATGATGCCCGGCCGCCGGGTGTAGGCGCGGGCAATCTTCACCGCGTTCTCGACCGCCTCGGCGCCGGTGCTCAGGAAGACCGATTTCTTCGCGAATTCGCCCGGCGCCAGCGCGTTCAGGCGCTCGGCCAGCTCCACGTAGGGCTCGTAGGCCAGCACCTGGAAGCAGGTGTGCGAATAGAGATCCACCTGCGCCTTGACGGCGGCACCGATCTCCGGATGGCAGTGGCCGGTGTTCAGAACCGCGATACCGCCGGCGAAGTCGATGTAGCGTCGCCCTTCGACGTCCCACAGCTCGGCGTTGGCGGCCCGACTGACGAAGATTTCATGGGCCTGACCAACACCGCGGGCCACCGCCGCGCTGCGGCGGGCCATGAGGGCGGGGTTGCTGAGATGGGGTTCGCGCTGCATGGGTACGACCTGTGCCTGAAAGAAGAAGCAGGCACTTTAGGTTTCAGGTATCGGGCTGACCATGTACAAGGAAAGCGATGGTTTTGCGGACTGTGCTGGTCTTGTATCCTGTACATACTTTCCTCAATATGGTGCAGATCGGGTCTGCCGGGATGCTCTCGATGCTCATTCTTCACCCCGAACAGCCGACGCCGCTCGTGAGTCAGATCGTGGAGGGGCTTCGCGGGCTGATCGGCTCCCAGAAACTCAGGGCCGACAGCAAGCTGCCCTCGATCCGGGCCTTTGCCGCGGCCCATGGCGTCAGCGTCTTCACGGTGGTCGAGGCCTACGACCGGCTGGTGGCGCAGGGCCTGCTCGTATCGCGGGCCAATGCGGGGTTCTTCGTCAAGCGCCGAAGCGACGACGCCGCCGGGAGCGGGCCCACCGTGCCGCAACCCGACCCGCGCTTCGATGCACGCTGGTATCTGCGGCAGATTTTCGAGAACCGCAACCTGCCGCTCAAGCCGGGCTGCGGATGGCTGCCGCACGACTGGCTGTTCGAGGACGGCATGCGCCGCAGCCTGCGCAGCCTCGCGGCCGGCGGCACCGACATCGGCGGCTATGGCCTGCCGTTCGGGCACATGGCACTGCGCATGGCGGTTGCCGATTCGCTTTGCGAGCGGCAGATCGCGGTCGACGCGGGCCAGGTGTTGCTCACCCAGGGATCGAGCCAGGCGCTCGATCTCGTGGCGCGCCAGTTGCTGAAACCGGGCGACGAAGTGCTGGTGGATGATCCCGGCTATCCCAACCTGATGTTCATGCTGCGCTTTCTCGGCGTGCACATCATCGGTGTGCCGCGCACGCCCACCGGCTACGATCTGCCCGCGCTGGAGGCGCTGCTGTCGGTCCACCGGCCCAAGGCCTTCTTCACGCAGCCGCGGCTGCAAAGCCCGACTTGCTCGCTGGCGTCGATGCCGCAGCTGGTACGCCTGCTTCAGCTGGCGCAGGAGCATCAGTTCATGCTGGTCGAGAACGACATCTATGCCGACATGGACGCCTCATCGCGGCCCTCGCTGGCGAGCCTCAGCCAGTTGCGCCAGGTGGTCTACGTCGGCAGTTTTTCCAAGACGATTTCCCCGAATCTCCGGGTCGGCTACGTGGTGGCGCAGCCCGAGTTGATGGAAGATCTTGCCCAGCTGAAGATGGTCTCGGGCCTCACCTCTTCGGACATCACCGAGCGGCTGGTCTTTGGCGCCGTGACCGACGGGCGCTGGCGCAAGCACCTGAAGTCGCTGCGTGACCGGCTGGCGCAAGCGCATTCGAATGTGGCAAGGCGATTGGAAGCCCAGGGTTTCGAGCTTTTTCACGAGCCCGCGGCAGGCCTGTACCTGTGGGCACGCCATCCGGACATCACCGATGCCGCAGACTTGTCGCGGCTTGCTGCCACGGAGGGAATCATGCTCGGCCCCGGGCAGTTGTTTCTGGTGAATCCACGTCCCACGGGTTGGCTGCGCTTCAACGTGGCCTTCAGCGAGGATGAGCGGCTTTGGCAGTTCCTGGCGCGCCGCATCGACGAGCGCAAAGGGGACTGACGGAGGACTGGAACGCCGCCCAAAAAAGGGGGATCGTCCATCATCCGCGCGACCGCGCTCACCGCCGTCCCTGCGGCCGAAGTCACGCGCGAGACCGTTGCGCGATGATCGGCAGATGACATTTCGACTACTTGGCGTCCGCCTGAGTGCGGCGCTCGTGCTGTTCCTTGCCTGCCACGCGGCGGGTATCGCCGCCACCTCGACGCCGAGCCGGCCGGACCCGGGCCCAAGCTGGGGCGCGATCGCTTCCCGGCGCGCCTGGTACGGCTACGCGTTCAATCACAAGACCCGCGATGCGGCCGAGCAGGCGGCCCGCGCGCAATGCGATCGTGCGGCCGGTCGCGCCGGGACGTGCGAGGTGCGCATCCAGTTCGACCGGTCCTGCGCGGCGCTGGCGACCGGCAACTTCGGCGAATGGGGCGCGGCCAGCGCCGCGACGACCGGCGCCGCGGGCCAGGCGGCCATCGCCCAATGCGAAGGCCACTTGCCGACCGAGCCGTGCAAGGTGGTCGTCACTGCCTGCTCCTCGCGCTGAGCCAGGGCGACGGCCGGGTTCGGCGCCCGTGGCAAGTCTCACGGGACCTGGGAAATCCCGGGTGTGGCGGACGCGATCGGACCTGCACGCGGCAGCGAAATCAGGAGTACAAATGCGCCGTGGGCAGAGGACATTGCGGCGCTCCCTTCCGGGGGGCAGTCGAGTGAAAGGAGGGCAGTCATGGCCAGACATCTTGCGGTCGGGGACTCATCCGGACCGATTACCATCGCGAGTGCCAGCTACTACAACCCGACCGGCGTGCTGCTGGCGCCCGGCGAGACCTACGAGATCGCCGCGGACGACAGCCGATGGGTCGACTGGCACCTGGCGTCCAGCGCCGACGGCAGGATCGAGCCCAGCATCATGCAGTCGATGGCCCACTGGGCGCTGCGCTGCAAGCAGGGCCGCTGGTTCCAGTTGATCGGCGCCATCGGGCGCTCCGACTCCAACCTGTTTCCGATCGGCATGCACGCCGCCTGGACCTACAAGGGCCAGAGCAGCGATGCCGAGCCCGAACTGTGCCTGTTCGCCAACGACGCCTGGTTCGCCTACCTCAACAACCACGGCTCGGTGAAGGTGACGATCAAGCGCGTTGCGTAGCGGGCGCCGTGGCGGGCGGTGGCTCCGCTCAGCCGACCGCCTTGATCAACCCCTCGCGCCCGGCCTTCGCCAGCATCGAGGCCACCGCGCACGAGGCCAGCCGCGCCGCTTCCGAGTCGGCCCGGCTGGTCAGGATCACCGGCACGCGGGCGCCGAGCACGATGCCGGCGGCGTAGGCGCCGGCCAGGAAAGTCAGGCTCTTGGCCAGCATGTTGCCGGCGTCGAGATCGGGCACGATCAGCACGTTGGCGCGGCCCGCCACGGGCGAGACGATGCCCTTGATCCGCGCGGCCTCGGCATCGATCGCGTTGTCCATCGCCAGCGGGCCGTCGAGATGCGCGCCGGTGATCTGTCCGCGGTCGGCCATCTTGCACAGCGCGGCGGCATCGAGGGTCGAAGGTACCTTGGGATTCACCGTCTCCATCGCGGAAAGCAGCGCCACGCGCACCCCCGGCATCTGCAGCGCATGCGCCAGATCGATCGCGTTCTGCACGATGTCGACCTTTTCCTCCAGGGTCGGCGCGATGTTGATCGCGGCGTCGGAGATGATCAGCGGCTGGGCGTGGCCCGGCACGTCCATCACGAAGCAATGGCTGATCCGGCGCGAGGTGCGCAGGCCGCCTTCGCGTCGGACCACGGCGGCCATCAGTTCGTCGGTGTGCAGGCTGCCCTTCATCAGCGCATCGACCTCGCCGTTGAGCGCCAGCGCGACCGCCATGTCGGCCGCCGCGTGGCTGTGCGGCGCGTCGACGATGCGCAGGCCCTCGAGGCTGGCGCCCAGCGTGCGCGCGGCGGCCTCGATCCGGGCGCGGGGCCCGACCAGGACCGGCGCGATGAGGCCGATTCGCGCCGATTCGAGAGCCGCCTGCAGCGAGACCTCGTCGGTCGGATGCACCACCGCGACGCGCAGCGGCGGCAGGGCGCGGGCCGCGGCGATCAGGCGGTCGTAGTGGGGATGGGCGGTGGCGGACGAAGACTCCATGGATGCTCCAGCGTGCAGGCTCGGGGTTATAAGTGTCGTGCTTTCCCGGAGGATGCGAAAAATGTCATTGGCCATGACCGGTGCGGAATGGGTGGCGGTTGCCAACGCAGGCTCGTCGAGCCTGAAGTTCTCGTTGTACGAAACGCGCGGCGAGGTGCTGACGCCGGTCCTGCGCGGGCTTGTCGACGGACTTGACACGGCGCCCGAATTCACGGCCTGGGACCCGGCCGGCAAGCGCATCGGCCATCGCGCCTGGGAGGGCGGCGCGGCGCTCGGACACGACGCGGCCCTGCACCACGTGATCACCTTCGTGCGCGAGCTGGTGCCGGGCATCGCGCTGCGCGGGATCGGGCATCGGGTGGTGCACGGGGGCGCCCTGTTCGCGCAGCCGGTACGGGTCACGCCCGAGGTGCTGCGGCAGCTCGATGCGCTGTCGCCGCTGGCGCCCTTGCACCAGCCCAGCAACCTGTCGCCGATCCGGCTGGCCTTCGAGGTCTTGCCCGGCGTGCCGCAGGTGGCCTGCTTCGATACCGCGTTCCATCGCAGCAACCCGGAGCTGGCGCAGATGTTCGCGCTGCCTTTCGAGCTGTACGAGAGCGGCGTGCGCCGCTACGGCTTCCACGGGCTGTCCTATGAATACATCGCGTCGCGCCTGCCGGAGGTGGCGCCGGAACTCGCGAGCGCCAGGGTCGTCGCGCTGCATCTGGGCAATGGCGCCAGTGCCTGCGCGCTGCAGGGTGGTCGCAGCGTGGCCAGCACGATGGGCTTCAGCGCCCTCGACGGCCTGCCGATGGGAACACGCTGCGGCGCCATCGACCCCGGCGTGCTGCTGTATCTGATGAACCAGCGCGGCATGGATGCGCGGGCCGTCGAGCAGCTGCTCTACAAGCAGTCGGGCCTGCTCGGCGTCTCGGGCGTGTCGAGCGACGTGCGCGTGCTGCGCGCCAGCGACGCGCCGCGCGCCCGGCTGGCGATCGCGTTGTTCGCCTACCGCATCGTGCGGGAGATCGGCTCGCTGGCGGCCGCCATGGGCGGCCTCGACGCAGTGGTGTTCACCGCCGGCATCGGCGAGCACGGGGCCGACATCCGGCGTCTGGTCGTCGCCGGCCTGGGCTGGCTCGGCGTGTCGATCGACGACACGGCCAACGAGGCCGGCGGCCCGCGCATCAGCCGCGCCGGCGGCCGCTGTTCGGCCTGGGTGATACCGACCGACGAGGAGCTGATGATCGCGCGCCACACCGTCGGGCTGCTCAGGTCGTCGGGCGGAAGCCCGGCAGCGAGTGCATCCGGCGCTTGAGCGCCTCGATGAAGGCCGTGACCCGGGCCGGCCGGTAGCTGCCGGGCGGCAGCGCCACGTGGATGCCGATGGGCTCCAGCCACCAGTTGGGCAGCACGCGCTGCACGCGGCCCGCCTTCAGGTCGTCCTGGCACATCCAGGGCGCGGCGCCGCCGATGCCGGCGCCGTTGAGGATGGCCCGGTAGCTGGACAGCAGGCTGTCGGTCTTGATCGGGGTGTCGAGCGCAATCACGCGTGCGCGCCCTGAGCGGTCGAGCAGTCGGACATTGCCCTGCACGTAAGGCACCAGGCCAACGCAGGGCAGCGAGGGCAGCCGCGCGATCGTGACCGGACCCAGCTGCTTCACCAGCGCGGGCGTGGCGACCAGGATGCGTTCCATGGCGCCGAGCTTGCGGCTCACGAGGTCCGGGTCGCGCACCTCGCCGACGCAGATCCAGCATTCGGCGCCCGAGGCCACCAGGTCGATGACCCGGTCGGTCAGGGTCAGCTCGACCCGCAGCGCGGGGTGCGCCGCGCGCAGGTCGGTCACGGCATCGGTGAGGAAGCCGGTGCCGTAGCCCGAAGGCCCGATCACGCGCAGCGTGCCCTCGGGCCGGCTCTGGCCGCCCGACAGTCGATGCGACAGGCTCGACCAGCGGTCGCCGAGATCGCGCGCCTCGGCCAGCAGCGAACGGCCTTCGTCGGTGAGAGAGAAGCTGGCCGTGGTTCGCAGGGCCAGCTTGCAGCCCAGCATGCGTTCGAGCTCGAGCAGGCGGCGGCTGACCGTCGGCTGCGAGGTGTCGAGCAGGCGCGCCGCCTTGCTCAGCGATCCGCTCTCGCCGATCTTCAGGAAGGTGTCGAGGAGGTCGAGCCGGTCGTGGGTGTGCTTCATGCGCGGTACGTATAACACTTCATCGCTCCATGCGTCTACTCGAAGTGCGACTTGCTCCGTATCGTCGCTGCATGAGCACACCGAATCCCGTCGAACGCAAGGTCGGCGACACGCCGAAGGGCGGCTCCGTCCTTGGCTTCTATGCACCGCGCGGCACGCCGCGCCCGCCCCGCATCGCGCGCGGGGAGGGCGTCTTCCTGTGGGATGGCGACGGCAGGCGGTACCTGGATGCGACCGCGGGCGCCGTGGTTGCCAACATCGGCCACGGCAATCCGCGGGTGCTGGCGGCGATGGCCGAACAGGCCGGCCGGGTGACCTTCGCCTACCCGCGCTTCTTCGAGAGCGAGCACAGCATCGCGCTCGCCGATCGGGTCTGCGCCCTGGCCGGCGAGGGCTTCGATCGCGCCTTCTTCGTCTCCGGAGGTTCGGAGGCGAACGAGTCGGCGCTGAAGCTGGCTCGGCAGTACGCGGTGGTGAGCGGGCAGCCGCAGCGCGCCAAGGTAATCTCGCGCGAGCCCAGCTACCACGGCGCCACGCTGGGCGCGCTGGCCGTCACCGGCGACGCCCACACGCTCGGCATCTACGGGCCGATGGTGCGCGAGATGCCGAAGGTGCCGGCGCCCCAGAGCTACCGCCTGCCCGCAGGCCACACGGTCGAATCGCATGCCATGGCCTGCGCCGATGCACTGGAGGAACGCATCGTGCGCGAAGGCCCGGACAGCGTGCTGGCCTTCATCCTCGAGCCGGTGGGCGGCCTGTCGAGCGGCGCGGTGGTGTCGCCCGCGGCCTACTACCGGCGGGTGCGCGAGATCTGCGACCGCCATGGCATCCTCTTGATCTACGACGAGATCATGAGCGGCGCCGGACGCACCGGCGCCTTCCTGGCCGCGCACCACTTCGCCGACGCGCGGCCCGACATCGTGACGCTGGCCAAGGGCCTGGCGGCCGGCTACACGCCGCTCGGCGCGATGCTGGTGCCGAACCGCATCGTCGACGCGATCGCCGAGGCCGGTGGCTTCGTGCACGGCCACACCTACTTCACGAATCCGCTGTCCTGCGCGGTGGCCAACGCGGTGCTCGACGAGGTGGTGCGGCAGGACCTGGTGGCACAGTCGCGCATCCGTGGCGAGCAGCTCATGGCGCGGCTGCAGGCGATCGCCGAGCGTTCGCCGATCGTCGGCGACGTCCGCGGCAAGGGGCTGCTGACGGCGATCGAGATCGTCGCCGACAAGCAGACGAAGCGGCAGCTGCCGACCGACTTCAACGCGCCCGCGCGGCTCACCCAGCATGGCCTGCGGCGCGGGATTGCGCTCTACAACCGGCGCGCCAACCTCGGCGCCTACGGCGACATGCAGCTGGTCACACCGCCGCTGACCATCACCGAGGCCGAGGTCGACCTGCTGGCCGAACTGCTCGAAGCCTCCCTGCGCGACCTGGCGGACGAGATCGCGCGCACCCGGCCGAGCTGAAACCTCTTCTTTCCTCACTTCCCGCGAAAAGGCCCCGATGAAACTCCCCGCACTCGTGAAGATCGCGCTCGCCAGCGCCTCGTTCTGCGTCGCCGCTGCCGCGCCGGCCCAGGTCCCGACCCAGAAGGGGCCGCTGAAGCTGATCGTCGGCTATCCCGCTGGCGGCTCGGCCGACGTGCAGGCCCGCACGCTGGCGGACAAGCTCGCGGCGGAGCTCGGCGTGGCCGTGGTGGTCGACAACCGTACCGGCGCCGGCGGCCAGATCGCGGCCGACTACGTGCGCGGCGCGGCTCCGGACGGCCTCACGGTCCTGCTCGCCAACATGCACATGATGGTGATGCTGCCGCTGACCTCGAAGTCGGTGCGCTACGACCCGGTGAAGGACTTCAAGGCGGTGGGCCGCATCGCCAGCTTCTACGAGGGCATCGCGGTGCCGGCCGAGCTGCCCGCGAGCAGCGTGCAGCAGTGGCTGGACATCGCGCGCAAGGACAGCGCCAAGGCCAGCTACGGCGTGCCGGCGCCGGGCAGCGTGGCGCAGTTCATGGGCTATCGGCTCGGCACCRAAGCCAAGGTGCCGCTGGTGGCGGCGCCCTACCGCGGCGCCGCACCGCTGGTGCAGGACCTGCTGGGCAACCAGATCGCCGCGGGCATCACCCCGATCGCCGACCTGGTGGCCTACCAGCAGAGCGGCAAGCTCAAGGTGCTGGCGGTCAACGGGGCCAGGCGCGCGCAGCTCTTGCCCGACGTACCGACGCTGAAGGAACTGGGGCAGCCCCATTTCGACAACCTCGAATGGACCGGCTTGTTCGTGCCGGCCGCCACGCCCGCGGCCACGGTCGAGCAGCTGCACGCGGCGCTCAACAAGGTGCTGGCGAACAAGGAGGTGCAGGAGCGGCTGCAGAAGCTCAGCAGCGAGGCGAGCCCGAGCACCTCCGAGGAACTCGCCAAGCTGATCGCCGACGACCTGCAGCGCTGGGGGCCGGTGATCAAGGCCTCCGGCTTCACTTCCGAATAGGCATCGCTGCCGGACCTCCATGTCGACCGAGACCACGCCGATCCCGGCGCATCGGCCGCTGCACCTGCCCGGGGTGCACGGCTATGCGGACTGCAAGAGCCTGCACGCGGGCGAGACGCTGAGCTTCCATGTCAGCAGCGACCGCCCCTACCGGATGAGCGTCTGCCGCCTCGGGCATGACGTCGAGCGGCGCAGCGACGACGCCGTGCTGCATCGCTTCGAGCCGGCGCCGGCAAGGGTGCAGGCGATCCATCCGGGCTCCTACGTGCACGTGGCGAAGGGGCTGGCCGCCGACGCTGCGCTCTCCGGCCTGAGCCTCGAATGCTGGGTCAAGCCCTGGACCGTGGAGACGCGGCAGACGCTGATCGGCCAGTTCGACTACCCCTCGCGCTGCGGCTTCGGGCTTTTCATCGAAGCGGGCGGGGCGCTTTGCCTGTACCTCGGCGATGGCGGCGCCTTCCGCGCCGACGCGCAGCAGGCGCACGGGCGCCTGGTTGCCCGGCGATGGCAGCATGTGGCGGCCACCTGGGATGGCCGGATGGCGCGCCTGTGGATCGATGGCGCCGAAGTCGGCTGCTGGCCGGCCTCCGCGCCGGTACGCCCCGGCGCCGCGCCGCTGCGGCTCGGTGCCAGCGGCGTCGACGGGCTGGCCAGCGTGTTCCTCGAGGCCGACCTGGTCATGCCCGCGATCCACGATCGCGCTCTATCGGCGGACGAGGTACGCGAACGCGTGGCGCAGCGCGGCCTGCAGGCGGCGACCGGGCGCTCGGTGCTGGCCTGCTGGCCGCTGCGCGAAGAGCGCGGCGATCGCGTCGCCGATTGCAGCGGCCACCAGCACACCGGCCGCATCGTCAACCACGCCACCTGGATGATCGTCGGGCCGGCCTTCGAGCCCTCGAAGGTGCCCGAGCACGAGGGCGGCAGCTATGACCCCTTGAACGATCCCACGCGCGGCCACGGCCTGCGTTTCGCGGGCGACGATCTCTACGACTGCCGTTGGGAAGCGACCCAACGCTGGCAGGTTCCCATCGATGCCCGGCCTGGCATCTACGTCGGCCGGCTGCATTTCGAGCTCGAGGGCAGCGAAGCGGACTATGACATCAGCTTCATCGTGAAGCGCGCGCTGCAGGCGACGCCGGCACCGGTGCTGGTGCTGTGCGCGGTGAACAGCTGGATCGCCTATGCCGCGACGCCGTTCGCGAAGAACGTGGTGGACGACCCGGTCTGGCCGCGCCGCTCCGTCGGGCTCGAGAACTGCCACCCCGAGGCGCCCGCCTACAACAGCTACACCTTCCACCGCGCCGGCCAGCCCTGCTACCAGGTCGGCCTGCGCATGCCCTGGCCCAACGCCAGTCCGAATGCCCTGTACGACCCCGCGGACAGCGGCTTCAGCCAGTGGACGCGGCTGGAGCGCCACCTGCACGTCTGGCTGGAGCAGCAGGGCTACGACTGGGACATCGCCAGCGACATCGACCTGCACCGCGACCCCGCCATGCTGGCGCGCTACCAGACCGTGGTCGTCAATGGTCACAGCGAATACTGGTCGCTGCCGGCGGTGGACGGGCTCGACGACTACCTGCGGCGGGGCGGCAGCGCAATCGTGCTGTCGGGCAACACGATGTACCTGCGGGTCAGCTACGACGAGGACTTCAGCGTCATGGAGCAGCGCAAGGTCAATGGCCCGGACCACGACGAGAGCGTGCCTTCGGTCGGACCGCCGGCCGGGCCCTTCGGGGAGCAGTACCACAGCCAGGACTGGGCCCGCGGCGGCCGGCTCAAGTCATCGGGGCGCCCCGCGGCGGAGGTCATCGGGCTCGAGACCGCGGGCTGGGCCTTTGCCGACGCCGGCGACTTCGGCGTCTACCACGTGCACGCGCCGGACCATTTTCTTTTCCAGGGGCCGCAGCCGCTGGGCCTGGCGAAGGGCGAGACCTTCGGCCATGGGCCCGGCGGCTCGCTGCCGCGCGCGATCGGCCACGAATGGGACTTGAGCGTCGCCACGCTCGCGCGCATGACCCATCGGGTGCCCACCGGGGCTTCGCTGCCGGAGCCGCCCGGCGGCATGGCCGTGATCGCACAAGGCATTCGCGACCGGCCCGGCGCCCTGGATGCGTACCTCGACTACTTCTCGAACCTCACCGAGTCGCTGGGCGGCCTGTCGGCCGAGATGATCTACTGGGAGCGTCCGCAAGGCGGGCGCGTGTTCCATGCGGGCGCGGTGGGTGCGGCCTGGGTGGTGGGCAGCGACCCGGTGTTCGGGAAGCTGCTGCACAACGTGCTGCATCACTTCGGAGTCCGGCCGACCCCGCCGCCCGCTAGCGTACCGCCACGGCCGCAACGCTCTGGCTGATCTCGCGCGTGATCTGCAGGAAGCGGTCGATGTCGGCGGCGGAGTTGCAATGCAGCGGCGACACGCGAACGGCGCCTTCGAGACCGAAGGAGTGCAGCATGCGCTTCGAGTACAAGCTGGTGGCGACGCGTTCGTAGACGATGACGCCGCGCTTCTCGTACTCCCGAACCGCCTGGGCATGCTCGAGATTCTCGATGCCGATCGCGAGGATCAGGTCACGCTTCGTCAGGTCCTCGAAGTCCAGGAAAACGTTCACGCCGTCCATGCCGCGCAGCCCCTGGACGGCATCGCCGCCGTTCAGCAGGCGTTCGAGCAAGGCGCGCTCGTGGCGCTCGATCTTCTCGATGCCGCAGGCGAACAGGGTGCGCCGATCGTCGCTCGCGATGAACCGGCTCCCGAGCCAGCAGACATAGTTGGCGATCTCGGTGACGACCGCGAATTGCCAGGGGGCCGCGCTTCCGAGGTCCCAGAAGTCCTGCTTCTTGCCCGCCAGCTTGTGATGGGGCAGTGCCGACGCTCGCTCCGACAGCCAGGACATGCCGGAGCCCCGGCAGCCGAAGAACTTGTAGGGCGCGATGTTGATGCCGTCGACCGGCGTCTGCTGCAGATCGATCAGGCCGTGCGGTGCGTGCTGTACGGCGTCGACGACGATGAACAGGTCCGGCTTGATCTTGCGCGCCTGCTTCACGATCTCGCGCATGTCCAGCTTGGCGCCCGAGATGTTCGATGCATAGATCACGCTCAGCAGCGCCGTGTCGGCATCGACCAGGCGGACGATCGCCTCCACGTCGACGCCGCCCGTGACGGGGTTGGACGGCGCCACGCGAAGCGCCTTGCCGGTGCGCTCGGCATACAGGGACATGGCGTCGAAGGAGGAGGGGTGTTCGAGCACCGTGGTCACCAGGTTCGTGCCGGGAACGTTCTCCGCGATGGCACGAACCATGTCGAACATCGCGCCCGACGCGGTGAGCGACGCGTACACGCTGCCCGCTCTCGCATTCAGGATCGTGCGGAGGTCTTCCGTCCCCCTGGCCTGGATGCCCTGCAGGTAGGTGGCCAGTTCATGGATGCGCTCGGGGCAGTCGGGGATCGCGTCGATGCGCGCAAACTGGTCGACCGCCGCCTTGAGGCGGAAGGAGCCGCCGGCGTTGTCGAAGAACAGGCGTTCGCGTCCGGAGATGTCGTGGTCGACATGGTGAAAGCGGTCCTTGATCTGCGCCATCAGCGCGTTGGAGAAAAGCTCGCCGGTTTGGGAAGTCATGAGGATCCTGGTGAAGGTCGCCGTCGGATTCGGCGCGCGAAGATCGCGCGATCGATCGGGAATGCCTGAATTCTGGAAGTCGAATGACATTTCCAAAAGCGATATTTTTGGATAGTATTTGGCGAAAAAAAGTGTTCTTTATATGGATTGGAGCGGCCCCGCCGTGATGACGTTCAAGCAGCTGGAGGCTCTCTACTGGATCGGTGAACTCGGCAGCTTCGCCCTGGCCGCCCAGAAGCTCCACACGTCCCAGTCGGCCGTCTCCAAGCGGGTGCAGGAACTCGAAACGGTCTTCGACACCGCGCTTTTCGACCGCACGCAGCGCTCCGCCCGGCTGACGGACAAGGGCGAGGAGATGTTCATGCTGGCGAAGAACCTGCTGGCGCAGCGCAACGCCGCCGTCGAGCAGTTCAGCCGGGTCGATGTGATCGAGCGTCGCGTGCGCATCGGCGTGACCGAGCTCACGGCCATGACCTGGCTGCCGCGATGGGTCGAACTCATCCAGGTGCACTACCCCAAGGTGACGCTCGAACCCGACGTCGACAGCAGCGTCAATCTGCGCGAAAAGGTTCTGACCGACGAACTCGACCTGATCATCGTGCCCGATGCGTTCTCGGACACGCGCATTCCGACCAAGGCCATCGGGCGGGTGGAGAGCGCCTGGATGTGCAAGCCGGGCCTGGTGAAGGTCGGCAAGCCGATGCGCCTGCACGAACTCGCGCGCCATCAGCTGTTGCTTCAGGGCGTGAAATCCGGCACGGGCCTGATCTACGACAGCTGGATGAAGGACCTGGGCATCCAGCCTTCCAAGCCCATCGTCATCCACAACCTGGTGGCACTGATCGGCTTGACGATCTCCGGCCTCGGGGTGAGCTACCTGCCCAGGGACGCGGTCAGCCAGATGCTGAAGGACGGATCCCTGGTCCAGATCGACGTCACGCCGGCTCTTCCTGCCGTGACCTATGTGGCCATGTACAAGGGCGAGCATCGCAGCTCCTTGCTGGCCTCGATCATCATGCTGGCGCAGGAGTGCTGCGATTTCACCCGGATGTTCCAGGCCGGATAGCGATGGCGCTCGCTACCTGTGCGGCGTCGCGGCGCGCTCGCATCAGACGCCCTTGTTGTTGGGGTTCCTGTAGATCTCCTTGATGGCGTCGGTCATCGGGAAATTCAGGTTCGCGTTGGTCGGAGGAATCGGCTTGGTGAACCACCGGGCATAGATCTCGTTGATCGCGCCCGACGTCATGAGTTCGGTCACCGTCTTKTCGACCAGCTCCTTGAACTGCGGATCGTCCTTGCGGTACATGATGCCGTAGGGCTCATGGCGCAGCGACTCCTGCGTCAGGATCTTGAAGTCGCCGGGGTTCGGCGCGGTGGCGATCAGGCCCGCAAGCTGCACGTCGTCGAGGATGTAGGCCACGGTTCGGTCGGAGGCGAGCAGCAGGAAGCCGTCTGCGGTGTCCTTGGCCGCCAGTTCCTCGACCTCGATGTTCCCGGTCTTCCGGTAGCCGCGCAGCAACTGGACGCCGGTGCTGCCGGAGACGGTCGAGACCTTCTTGCCGTTCAGTTCGGCCAGTGACTGGATGCCGGAGCTCTTTTTCACCGCGGCGGTGATGTTCGTGACGAAATGGCTGGGCGCGAATGCGACTTGCTGCTGGCGCTGGACCGTATTGGTCGTGGTTGCGCAGTCGAGGTCCACGGTGCCGTTGGTCAGCAATGGAATTCGGTTGGTGGAAGTGAGGATCGTGTAGCGCACTTCCAGGTTCGGCATGCCGAGCTTCGCCTTGACGGCGTCGACGATCTTCAGGCAGATGTCGTTCGTGAAGCCCACGGGGTCGCCGCCGCCGTTCGGCTTGTAGGAGAACGGAACCTGGCTGTCGCGCCCACCGATGCTGATACTGCCGCTCGCCTTGATCTTGCCCAGGGTGTCGGTTTGAGCCATGGCGGCTGAACTCAGGAAGGCGGCAGCCAGACCGAGCGTCAACGGAAGGAGATGTTTCATTTGGGGCCTTTGAATGAGTGAACTTCGCGCCGCCCACTGCCGGTGATACGGGACCGGAGGCAGGGCATGGCGTTCATTCTGGAAGCAGCGAGGCTATTCAAAAAGCGATTTAATTTCTTCGAAGTTCAATCGAAAAAGTGATCAGTTGAGGGTTTGACCCGAGCCGGGTCCGGCATGGGCGACACCCCGCGCCGCCTGCCACCGCGGGCCGACAGCGTGTGTAGCCGCGGCGGGAGCGGTGCTGGCCACGCCGGTGATGTCGCTGCTGCGCGGCCGCCTTCGCGGCTGACCCGGATTCGGACCTGCGGCCGGCGCAGCTATCTCGGCGCGAGCATCAGGGCGCTGGTCTGCACGGTGGGGCCGGGGAGGGGGTCGGCGTCGACCTGCAGCACGGCCGGCTGGACGCGACAGTTGCCGAACTCGCAGCGGATCGACAGCGTGTCTCCCGTGGAACACCGCACCTGGTGGGTTTCGAAGCCGGCGCCTTTCTCGACCAGGATGGCCCGTGGCGCCGCGCTGCAGCTCATCGCCGTGGCCAGCTTCTCGGCCCCGTAGGTGTCGCGGCCGGTGCGCCGGGCCCCGGGCCGGACCAGTTGGCTGGCGGTCACGTTGAAGTTGGCCCGGTAGTACTTCGCGAGATCGTTCGCCGGCAGCAGGACGACGCTGGCGGCGGCTGCAGGCCCGAGCCGCCTGGCGAAGGTGCCGGCGAGCGGGCCGTCCGTGCTGTCCCTGCGGTCGTAGATGCGCTCTTCGCCGGCGACCAGCGTGATCCACTCCGGATAGGCATAGGCCGCCCCCGACAGCTGGTCCACGGTGGCGCTGATCACGCCACCCACCACCAGGCTGAGCAGGCCCATGTCGGCGCGCGAGATGACCTTGGCGCTTGCCACGATCCGGCCTTGGGAGACGCAGTCGATCTGCAAGTCGTCGATCGAACGCCTGACCGTGAGCTTCGGTGCCGGCGGCGCCGCTGCGGCGCCGCCGATCGGGTGGCACTCCAGCGCTTCGATGGACCTGCCTTCCGACGAGACCGCATGGACCTGGATGTCCTGCTGGGTCCCGCGCACCACCAGTGCGCAGCCGGACGCGGCCGTCAGCACGAAGGCGCCCATCAGGGCGCATCGAAACCTTGCGAAAGTTGGCTGGGATGTCATCCGGCTTGCAGTCCTTCAACATCGACCGTCGGGCGGGCCATTGTGACGACAGGGGGCCGGAACGCATAGGAGGCCGAACTTCTTACTTCGACCCGATGGCTTCGCCCCACCGCAGCACGCGGCAGTTCAGGCGCGTTTGCCTGCCCGACGGGACTCCTCGAGCAATTGCCGGATCACCTGTTCCGACTTCAGGTATTCGCCCTCGCCGAAATGATGGAAGCGGATGCGGCCGTCGGCATCCACGAGATAGAGGGCGGGCCAGTCGTTGTTGCGGAACGCCCGCCAGATCGCGAAGTTGTTGTCGATCGCCACCGGAAACTCGATGCCCAGGTCGGCCACGGCCTTCGTCACGTTGCCGATGTTCTTCTCGTAGGCGAATTCGGGTGCATGCACGCCGAGCACGACCAGGCCCTGGTCCTTGTACTTGCGATGCCATTCGCGCACGTACGGCAGCGCATTGCGGCAGTTGATGCAGCCGAAGGTCCAGAAGTCGACCAGCACCACCTTGCCGCGCAGCCCTTCGACAGAGAGCGGTGGCGAGTTGAGCCAGTCGACGGCGCCGGTCAGCGGYGGCAGGCTGCCTTCGACCGGCAGTTCGAGAGGGAGCGGCGCCGCAGCGCGCGCCTGGACCGGCACGAAGCCGGCGGCGAGCGGCGTCGGCGCTTTCAGGCGTTGCAGCAAGGTCTTCTCGATCGCCGCGCCGCCCRCCGGCGACAGCTGCGCCAGCCAGCCGGTGTCGAGCCCGAGCGCCACCGCGGCGACACCGGCCAGCACGGCGACGCCGAGCCCCCTGCGGAACCCTTCGCCGATGCCGGCCAGGCGCTTCACCGCGCCGAGCACCCGGCCGCCGGCCAGCAGCACCAGGGCGAGCGCGCTGGCCGCCCCAGCGGCATAGGCGAGCAGGAGCAGCGAGGTCCGCACGCTCGGGCCCTCGATCGCCGCGCCGGTCAGGACCAGGCCGAGGATGGGTCCGGCGCACGGAGCCCAAATCAGGCCGGTCGCGCCGCCGAGAACGAAGGAGGTGAGCGCCGGGCTGCGCGCGGCCCCGGGGCCCGAGGCCGCCGCGCCGGCGAGGCGCGCGCCCAGCGCCACCAGCGGCCGGCCGAGCCGCTCGGCCCAGCGCGGCGCGATCAGCGCCACCCCCATGATCCCCAGCACGCCGATCGCGGCGATGCGGCCGTAGTCGTTCGCCTGGACCGCCCAGTGGCCGGCGACGGCGCCGAGTGTCCCGACCGCGGCAAAGCTCAGTGCCATGCCGGCCAGCAGCGGCAGGCCGCTGCTGGCGAAGGGCCGGTCGACCCGGGCGAAGACGAAGGGCAGGACCGGAAGGATGCAGGGCGCGAAGAGGGTCAGCGCCCCGGCCAGGTACGACAGAAGGAAGAAAAGCATGGAGGACCTCGTCGGCAGCAGGGCGGGAGGGCTACTTCTTCATCTCGTCTTTCTTCATGGCGTCCTTCTTCATGGCGTCGCCCTTGCCCATCGCATCCTTCTTCATGCCGTCGCCGGACATGCCGTCCTTGGCCATGGTGTCCTTCTTCATCCCGTCCTTGGCCATCGAATCCTTGGTCATGTCGTCCTTCTTCATGTCGTCGGCGGCGAAGGCAGAGAGCGAGCCGAGGGCCAGGCAGGTGGCCAGGAGGGTTGTGCGGAGCGTGTTCATTTCAGTGGTCCTTCAAGAGGTCGTTGGGGTCGTTTGCAAAGAGAGGCTCGGTTCGGAATGAACACGGCCGCGCGCTCCAGCAGCGTCGAGTCGCACGGGGCGACTCAACTGCCGCCGAACCAGTTGTAGCCCTGGTCTTCCCAGTAGCCGCCCGGATAGGTGTTGGTGACGAAGATCGCCTGGATGTGCTTCGGGTTCTTGTAGCCGAGCTTGGTGGGCATCCGCAGCTTCATCGGGAAGCCGTACTTCGGCGGCAGCGGCTGGCCGTCGTAGCTCAGGGTCAGCAGCGTTTGCGGATGCAGCGCGGTCGGCATGTCGATGCTGGTGTAGTAGTCGTCGGCGCACTTGAATCCGACGTACTTCGCGCTGGTGTCGGCGCCGACCCGGCGCAGGAAGTCGGCGAAGCGGATGCCGCCCCACTTGCCGATCGCGCTCCAGCCCTCGACGCAGATGTGCCGCGTGACCTGGTCCTGCTGCGGCATCGCGCGCAGCTCGGCCAGCGTCCAGCGCCGCCGGTCGGCCACCAGGCCGGTCAGCTCGAGCGCGAAGCCGTCTTCCGCGACCGTGCGGACCTCGTCCTCGCCGTAGTAGGCGTTGAACGGAAACGGTCGCGTGATCATCGACTCGGGGTAGGTCGGCGCGAGACGCGTCGGGTCGAAGATCCAGCCCTGCACCTTGTCGTTGAAGCGCGAGACGGCGCCGAGCGCGGCCTCGACGCCGGCGTTGTCGCTGATGCTGCAGCCGGTCAGCAGCGACAGTCCGCCGAGCGTCAGCGAGCGCTGCAGGAAGGCGCGGCGTGCCGGCTGCTCGATGCGGCGGGCGATCAGCGTGCGCGCTTCGGCCAGGGCCGCTTCGGCGTCGACGGTGTGCAGGGCGGGGCGCTTGAGCAGCTTCATGATTCGAGTCCGGAACGGCCGCCGAGCATGGCGAGCAGGGTGCGCGGCACCAGCGCGACCATTGCCAGGTGCACGGCGACGAAGGCGACCAGCGCGGCCATGGCGACGAAGTGGATGCGGCGGGCGAATTCGTAGCCGCCCAGCAGCTCGCGCAACAGGCCGAACTGCACCGACTTCCAGAGCACCAGCCCCGACAGCACCAGCAGCACGATGTCGCAGATGGCGAACAGGTACGCGAAGCGCTGCACGTTGTTGTAGTGGCGCGGATCGGCATGCGCGAGCCGGCCGCGCAGCGCCGCCAGCGCGTCGTGCCAGATCCCCTGGATCGACAGCGGGAAGAACTTGCGCCGCAGCCGGCCGCTCGCGAGGTTCAGTGCCAGATAGGCCAGGCCGTTGGCGGCCAGCAGCCACATCGCCGCGAAGTGCCATTGCAGGGCGCCGCCGAGCCAGCCGCCGAGCGTCAGCGCCACCGGGATCCGGAACGGAAAGAAGGGCGAGGCGTCGTAGATCCGCCAGCCGCTGGCGACGAGCACCCCCACCGCCAGGGCGTTCAGCCAGTGCGTGACGCGCAGCCACAGCGGATGGATCGGAGCGTTCCGGTGGGCTTCGGCGGACGGTGTGTCGCGGTTCATGGGGCGGATTGTTGGTCGCGTCCGATGGCCGAATCATCACGAAAAGTTCAAATAATCGTGACAACTTCGCCGCCCCGGAAGCGGGACAATCGACCGCCATGGATCCTGCCAAACGCGTGCTGCTGGTCGAGGACGATGCCCACATCGCGGAGCTGCTGCGCATGCACCTGCATGACGAGGGCTATGCGGTCACGCACGCCGCCGACGGCCATGCCGGGCTGCGCGAGCTCGAGCGCGGCAGCTGGGACGCGCTGGTGCTCGACCTGATGCTGCCGGGCGTCGACGGCCTCGAGATCTGCCGCCGCGCCCGCGCCATGACGCGCTATACGCCGATCATCATCACCAGCGCGCGCTCGAGCGAGGTGCACCGCATCCTCGGGCTGGAACTCGGTGCCGACGACTACCTGGCCAAGCCCTTCTCGGTGCTCGAGCTGGTGGCGCGGGTGCGCGCCCTGCTGCGGCGCACCGAGGCGATGGCCCGCAACGCCCGCATCGAATCCGGCCGGCTCGCRCTCGCCGGACTGGGCATCGATCCGATCGCCCGCGAGGTCGAGGTCGACGGCAAGCCGATCGAGCTGACGCCGCGCGAGTTCGACCTGCTGTATTTCTTTGCCCGCCATCCCGGGCGCGTGTTCTCGCGGCTCGATCTGCTCAATCAGGTGTGGGGCTACCAGCACGACGGCTACGAGCACACGGTCAATACGCACATCAACCGGTTGCGCATGAAGGTCGAGCCCGATCCGGCCGCGCCGCGGCGCATCCTGACGGTCTGGGGACGCGGCTACAAGCTGGCGGCGGGCGGCAGCGACGAGGCGAGCCCATGAAGCTTGGCGGCACGCTCTCGCAACGGCTGTCGGTGGTGTTCGCCGTTTTGCTGCTGGCCTGCTGCGGGGCCTCGGCGTGGTTGCAGATGCAAGCCAGCGGGCGCCACGAGCAGGAGGTCACGCAGCGACTCTCGGCCGGCCTGGCGGCCCACATCGCGGCCAGCAACCCGATCCTCATGAAGAGCGGCGCGCTCGATCGCGCGGGGGTGCACGACCTGTTCGACAAGCTGATGGCGGTCAATCCCAGCGTCGAGGTCTACCTGCTGGCGCCCGATGGACGAATCGAGGCACAGGCGGCCCCGCCGGGCCACCTCAAGCTCGAGCGCGTCGACCTGGCGCAGGTCCACCGGCTGCTCGATGGCGCCGCGCTGCCGGTGCTGGGCGACGATCCGCGCGCAGAGGGCCGCCGCAAGGTCTTCAGCGCGGCGCCGCTCAAGATCGATGGGCGCGATGCCGGCTATGTGTACGTGGTGCTGTCGGGCGAGGAGCGCGAGGCGCTGGTGGCCAACGTGGCGGCCGGCAGCGTCCTGCGCACCACGCTGTGGTCGATCGCGCTGGTCGCGCTGCTGGGGCTGCTGGCGGGACTGGCGGCTTTTCACCTGATCACGCGGCCGCTGCGGCGGCTGACTGCCGCGGTCCGGCAGTTCGACAGCGAAGGTGCAGCCGCCCTGGAAGGCACGGCGCCGCCGATCGGGGACGCGGGGCAGGGCGGCGGCGACGAGATCGCCACGCTGGGACAGGCCTTCTCGCAGATGACGCGGCGCATCGCCGAACAGTGGCGCGAGCTGCGGGCGCAGGACCAGCAGCGGCGCGAACTGTTCGCCAACATCTCGCACGACCTGCGCACGCCCCTGACTTCGCTGCACGGCTACCTCGAGACGCTGCTGGTGAAGTCCGACACGCTGGCGCCGGCCGAGCGTCGCCGCTACCTCGAGATCGCGCTCGGCCAGAGCCGCAAGGTCGCACGCCTGGCACAGGAGCTGTTCGAGCTGGCAAGGCTGGAGTACGGGGTCGTCAAGCCCGAAAAGGAGCGCTTCGCACTGGCCGACCTGGTGCAGGACGTGTTCCAGAAATTCGAGCTGGCGGCCGAGGCGCGGCGGCAGCGGCTGGTGGCCGACATTGCGCCGGGCCTGCCGGCGGTGACGGCCGACCTCGGCCTGATCGAGCGGGTGCTGACCAACCTGCTCGACAATGCGATTCGCCATACGCCCGAAGGGGGCGAGATCGCCGTGGTGCTGCGCCCGGCGGCGGAGGGGGTTGCGGTCGAGGTCAGCGACACCGGGCCGGGCATTCCCGGCGAGTTGCGCCAGAGCCTCTTCACGCGGCCGCTGTTCTCTTCCTCGACCGGTCGCAGCGGCGGCCTCGGGCTGGTCATCGTGCAGCGCATCCTGCAACTGCACGGCAGCGACATCCGGCTGCAGCAGCGGGCCGAGAAGGGCGCGGTGTTCTGCTTCGCGCTGCGCTGAAGCGTAGGCCGCGTCAGGCGCGGCGCTTGAACAGCGCCGAGGCGCCGCTGGCCTGAGCGACTTCGTCGGCGGTGGCCAGCAGCACCGGACCCAGGGCCAGCATCCGTTCCTCGGTCAGGCGCACCAGCGGGCCGGCGATGGTGATCACGCCGATCACCGCTCCGTTGCCACCGCGCACCGGCGCCGCCATGGCGGTCATGGCCGGTGCGAACACCTCGTTGATCATGCTGAAGCCGCGCTTGCGCGCCGCCCGCAGATAGGCCAGCAGCGCCTTGACCGTGGTCGGCGCCTTGGGGCCGTAGTCCTCTGGCTTGCCGAAGCCCTGACGGGCCACCAGTTCGAGCGCCTGCTCGTCGGTCATGGTCGACAGCCAGGCGTGGCCGGCCGAACTGCAGGAGAGGTTCACCGACAGCCCCATGTCGGGGTCGTAGCGCAGCCCGCGGGTCGCGCCCTGCGCCTTGGCGACGAAGGTCAGCGCGTCGCCGTCGACCACCGCCAGGCGCACCAGCTCGCCCGACTCGGCCGCCAGCCGGTCGAGCAGGGGCTGGGCGATATCGACGATGCCGCTGTTGCTCAGGAAGCTGAGGCCCAGCGACACCAGCTTGATCGTCAGCATGTAGTCGCCGTGGCTCTGGTCCTGGCGGACGTAGCCGCAGCGGATCAGTTCGGTCAGCAAGCGATGCGTCGCGCTCAGCGGCATCTGCAGGTCGGTGGCCAGCGTCGACAGCKGCCGGCCCTCGGGATGGGCCGCGAGCTGCTCCATCAGCTTGAGGCTGCGTTCCAGTATTGCGCTCATGTCAGCCGCGACTTTACTCCCGAATTTGCCAAGTGTTTTCCCTCGTGGAAAACATTTCCACTTATCACTATGATCGCGCCGCATCGCACATCACCCGCTGGAGACCGTCTTGAGATTCCTTCTTCGCTCGCTGGCCGGCGCCGGCCTCTCGCTCGCCCTGGCCCTGCCGGCCCTGGCCCAGGACGCGCAGGAGCGCGTCATCCGCTTCGGCCACCTGAACAATGCCGACCACCCGGTGAGCTTCGGCGTCAAGCGCTTCGCCGAACTGCTGGCCGCCAAGAGCGGCGGCAAGATGAAGGTGCAGGAGTTCCCGGCCTCCCAGCTCGGCAACGAGATGCAGCAGCAGTCGGCCCTGCAGGGCGGCGTGCAGCAGATGTCGGCGCCGGCCACCACCTCGCTGGCCGGCATCGTCAAGGAGTTCGGCCTGGTCGACTTCCCGTTCGCGGTCAGCACCTTCGCGCAGGCCGATGCCCTGCTCGACGGCCCGCTGGGCCAGGCGCTGATCGCCAGGCTGCCCGAGAAGGGCCTGGTCGCGCTGGGCTACTGGGACCTGGGCTTTCGCAATGTCACCAACAGCAAGCGGCCGATCGCGAAGCCCGAGGACCTCGACGGCCTGAAGATCCGCGTGATCCCGAACCCGGTGTTCCTCGAGACCTTCAAGGCCTTCAAGGCCAACCCGGTGCCGATGCCCTTCGCGGAGCTCTACGGCGCGCTGGAGGCCAAGGCGGTGGACGGCCAGGAGAATCCGTTCTCGGTGATCCTGTCGAACAAGTTCTTCGAGGTGCAGAAGTACCTGAGCGCGACCAACCACGTCTATGCGGCGAACATCGTGCTGGTCAGCAAGAAGTTCTTCGATTCTCTGAGCCCGACCGAGCAGAAGTGGATGCGCGAGGCCGCCGACGAGGCGCGCGGCTACCAGCGGCAAGTGAGCCGCGCGGCGGCCCAGAAGTCGGTCGGCGACCTGCAGGCCAAGGGCATGCAGTTCAACGAGGTGGCGCCGGCCGAACAGGCCCGCATGCGCCAGATCGCCAAGCCGGTGATCGACAAGTTCGCGGCCAGCTACGACCCGGCGATCGTCAAGCTCTACACCGACGAGCTCGCCCGCATCCGCAAGTCGGCACCATGAAGATCCTCGTCCTGCACGGCCCGAACCTGAACCTGTTCGGGCGCCGCGAACCCCACATCTATGGCAAGACCACGCTGGCCGAGATCGATGCCCGGCTCGAGAAGCTGGCCGGCGAACTCGGCGTCACGCTGGACATCTTCCAGTCGAACATCGAAGGCGAGCTGATCAACTTCCTGCACCGGAACATCGACGAGGCGCAGGGCGCGCTGGTGAACCCGGCCGGCCTGACCCAGCACGGCGTGCCGCTGCACGACGCGATCAAGGCCATGCCCTTCCCGGTGCTGGAGGTCCACATGTCGAACATCGCGGCGCGCGAGGCGTGGCGCGCCCACTCCATCATTTCGCCGGCGGTCAAGGGGACCATCCAGGGGCTCGGACCCCAGTCCTATCTCGCGGCGCTGCGCGCCCTGGTCGAAATGCACCAGGAAGCCAATCCCTGAGGCCGCGCCTTTCGCGATCGATGATTGATCGCGAAAGGGCGATCATCGATCCGTTTCAGGGTTAGCACCCTGATGCGCAGATCGGCGACTCCGCTTCGAATAGAGGCCGCCGGAGGGGCCCGCCCCGACCGATGTTCTTCAACGCCAACATGCCCGCAAACTGCACAGTCGATGACGGTTCACCGATGAGATCAACAACATGAACAGATGGATTGACCGATGCTGCACCGGCATCGAGGCACTCATCGCCTTCTTCCTCGCGGTGATGGTGGTGCTGGTGTTCGGCAACGTGGTGCTGCGCTACGGCTTCAACTCGGGCATCACGGTGTCGGAGGAGGTTTCGCGCTGGCTCTTCATCTGGGTGACCTTCCTGGGCGCGGTGGTCGCGCTCAAGGAGCACGGCCACCTGGGCGTCGACATGGTGGTGCAGAAGCTGCCGCCCGCGGGCAAGAAGTTCTGCCTCGCGGCGAGCCACGCCGTGATGCTCTACATCGTCTGGCTGCTGTTCCAGGGCAGCCTGGCCCAGACCCGGATCAACTGGGATGTCACGGCGCCCGTCACCGGTGCGTCAATGGCGGTGGTCTATGGCGTCGGCGTCGTGTTCTCGGTGCTCGCCGCGTTCATCCTGGCGCTCGACCTGTGGCGCCTCCTGAGCGGCCAGCTCGCCGATGAGGAACTGGTCATGGTGCAGGAATCCGAGGAGGCGGTGCAGCTGAAGGAAATCCTCGGCACGGCCGCAGCCGATGGGCAAGGGAGCCGCAAATGACGATCATCGTCTTCGTCGGCTCGCTCTTGCTGGCCATGGCGATGGGCATTCCCATCGCGTTCTCGCTGCTGGCCAGCGGTGTCGCGCTGATGTGGCACCTCGACCTGTTCGATGCCCAGATCCTGGCCCAGAACGTGATCGGCGGCGCCGACAGCTTCCCGCTTCTGGCCGTGCCGTTCTTCATGCTGGCCGGCGAGATCATGAACGTCGGCGGCCTGTCCAAGCGCATCGTCGACTTCGCGCTCGCGCTGGTGGGCCACATCAAGGGCGGCCTGGGCTACGTCACGATCCTGGCCGGCTGCCTGCTGTCGGCGCTCTCGGGCTCGGCGGTGGCCGACGCGGCGGCGCTGACGGCGCTGCTGCTGCCGATGATGGTCAAGGCCGGCCACGACAAGGCACGCGCCGGCGGCCTGATCGCGGCCACCGGCGTGATCGGGCCGGTGATCCCGCCCAGCATCGGGCTGGTGATCTTCGGTGTCGCGGCCAATGTGTCGATCTCCAAGCTGTTCCTGGCGGCGATCGTGCCGGGGCTGCTGATCGGTGCCGCCCTCTGGCTCACCTGGGCCTGGCTGGTGCGCAAGGAGAAGATCGTGCCGCCGCCGCGCCAGTCCGGTGCCGAGATCTTCACCGCCTTCCGCAAGGCCCTGTGGGCGCTGATGCTGCCGTTCATCATCCTGGTGGGCCTGCGCATGGGGGTCTTCACGCCGACCGAGGCGGCGGTGGTGGCCGCGGTCTACGCGCTGTTCGTCTCGACCGTGATCTACCGCGAGCTGACCTGGGGCGACCTCTATCGCGTCTTCGTCGGCGCCGCCAAGACCAGCGCCATCGTGATGTTCCTGATCGCCGCCGCGATGGTCAGCGCCTGGCTGATCACGGTGGCCGACCTGCCGTCGAAGGTGGTCAGCCTGCTGCAGCCCTTCATGGGCAACCAGATCCTGCTGATGATCGCGATCATGGTCCTGGTGATGATCGTCGGCACCGCGATGGACATGACGCCGACGATCCTGATCCTGACGCCGGTGCTGATGCCGATCGTGAAGGCGGCGGGGATCGATCCGGTGTACTTCGGCGTGCTGTTCATCATCAACAACTCGATCGGCCTGGTCACGCCACCGGTCGGCACCGTGCTCAACGTGGTGGCGGGCGTGGGCAAGATGAAGATGGACGACGTGACCCGCGGCGTGGTGCCGTTCATGATTGCCGAGTTCGTCGTCATGTTCCTGATGGTGCTGTTCCCGTGGCTCGTCACCTGGCCCGCCCGCTTCTTCGGCGGATGAAATGAAGTCCACCCCCGATAGCGCCTACGGCGCCCCCCTCAAGGGGGCGATCCCAGCGGACTGGCAAAGCCAGATCCGCGGTATCCCTGGCATGGGGCTGCGCCGGATTCATGCGCAGCGCCATCGGCAACTGAAACCAATCAACTAAAGGAGAGACTCTTCATGAAAAACATCGCTCGCAACACCCTGGTCGCGCTGGCTGCGGTGCTGGCCCTGTCCGGCGCCCAGGCGCAGGTCAAGGAGCGCACGCTCAAGTTCGCGTTCCAGAACCAGACCGGCCACCCGCAGGCGCAGGGCGCGCAGAAGTTCGCCGACCTGGTGGCGCAGAAGTCCGGCAACAAGATCACGGTCAAGCTGTTCGCGGGCGGCGCGCTCGGCGGCGACCTGCAGACCGTGTCGGCGCTGCAGGGCGGCACGGTGGAAGTGACGGTGCTCAACGCCGGCATCCTGGGCGCGCAGGTCAAGGAGTTCGCGGTCTATGACTTCCCCTTCCTGTTCAACAATGCGCAGGAGGCCGACGCCGTGACCGACGGCGCGTTCGGCAAGGGCCTGATGGCCAAGCTGGATGACAAGGGCCTGCACGGGCTGGGCTACTGGGACCTGGGCTTTCGCAACCTGACCAACAGCAAGCGCCCGATCGCCAAGGCGGACGACATTGCGGGCCTGAAGATCCGCGTGATCCAGTCGCCGATCTACATCGATCTCTTCAACACGCTGGGCGCCAATGCCACGCCGCTGCCGTTCCCCGAACTGTATTCGGCGCTCGACCAGAAGGCGGTGGACGGCCAGGAGAACCCGAACACGGTGATCCTGTCGTCGAAGTTCGCCGAGGTGCAGAAGTACCTGACCCAGACGCGCCACATCTACAACCCGCAGGCGCTGATCATCAGCAAGAAGACCTGGGACGGCATGAGCGCGGACGAGAAGAAGATCATCTCCGACGCGGCCGCCGAGGCCACCGCCTTCCAGCGCCAGGCTTCGCGCGGCGCCGCCGACAGCGCACTCGATGCGCTCAAGCAGGCCGGGATGACAGTGACCGAGTTGCCGCCGGCCGAGACGGCCCGGTTGCGCGAGAAGGTCAAGCCGGTGATCGAGAAGTACTCGGCCTCGGTCGGCGAGCCCACGGTCAAGGAACTGATGGCGGAGATCGCCAAGGTGCGCAAGTAGGGGCGTCGCCATGCCTGCGCTGTCCGATGCTGATGCTGCCGCCCAGGGACTGCAGCGCTTCGTCGAGGCGCAGGCGCCGGTCTACGACGCGGTGTGCCGGGAACTGCGAGCGGGGCGCAAGGCCAGCCACTGGATGTGGTTCGTCTTTCCCCAATTGCGTGCGCTGGGGCGCAGCGCGACCGCGCAGTTCTTCGGCCTCGCGGACCGCGCCGAGGCGCAGGCCTATGCCGCCCATCCGTTGCTCGGCCCGCGGCTGCTCGCGTGCAGCCGGCTGGTGCTGGCGGTCGAGGGCCGCAGCGCGCACCAGATCTTCGGCTCTCCCGACGATCTCAAGCTGCGCTCCTGCATGACGCTCTTCGAGGCTGCGGCGCCGTCCGAGCCGGTTTTCGCCCTGGTGCTGGAGCGCTTCTATGCCGGCGACAGGGATCCCCTGACGCTGGCTGCACTCGCGCGCGAAGCGAATGGCGAATAAGCGCTAATTTTCCAGCTTGAATTGCTTCAGTCGGCCAGAACTCAGCGGTAGCCGGTGTCGCTGGCGTTGTGGATGATCCAGACCAGGTTGCCGCCCGAGATGTTGCCGAGGTTGCCGCCGGCGAAGATCAGGCGGCCCTGGCCCTTGTAGGCGAGTTCGATCCGGGTGCGGTCGCCGCCGAAGTAGAAGGGGATGAAGGCCTTGCCGGTCACGTAGGCGCCCGAATCGGTGGGCTGGCCCGCGATGTCGGTGACCTGCTTCAAGCTCATGCCGATCTGCAGCGGGGTGAACTTGGAGTTCGGTGCCGGGTTGCCGGTGATCTCGCCCTCGTAGTCGTTCATGCCCTTCACGGTGCGGCCGCTGCCGGCCTCGATCTTGCTCGAATCGGTCACGTTGCCCTGGGCATCCATGCCGGGCTTGGCGCCGGCACGGGAGGCGGGGGCGGCAGCGGCGGCAGCGACGGGCGCCGCCGCCGCGG
>NZ_JBFUCJ010000044.1:0-49885 GCF_056405295.1 Variovorax sp. P1_H2
TGACCCCCACGTTCGGCACTTCGTGTCCTCTCTGCCCCCCGAGGGGGCGCAAGCCTCCCTTGAGGCGGCTCGGCGGGAGGCTTGACATGCCCTGGACCCAGGACCAGATGGCCGCACGCGCGGCGCAAGAACTCGAAGACGGCTTCTACGTCAACCTCGGCATCGGCATCCCGACGCTGGTCGCCAATTTCGTCGGCGACAAGGAAGTCTGGCTGCAGAGCGAGAACGGCATGCTCGGCATCGGCCCGTTCCCGACCGAGGACCAGGTCGACGCCGACCTGATCAACGCCGGCAAGCAGACCGTGACCACGCTGCCCGGCTCGGCCATCTTCGGCAGCCACGACAGCTTCGCGATGATCCGCGGCGGCAAGATCAACCTGTCGATCCTCGGCGCCATGCAGGTCAGCGAGAAGGGCGACCTCGCCAACTGGATGATCCCGGGCAAGATGGTCAAGGGCATGGGCGGCGCGATGGACCTGGTGGCCGGCGTCAAGCGCGTGATCGTGCTGATGGAGCACGTGGCGAAGAAGAAGGACGGCACCGAGGACCTCAAGATCCTCGAGAAGTGCACCCTGCCGCTGACCGGCGTCGGCGTGGTCGACCGCATCATCACCGACCTGGCTGTGCTGGACGTCACGCCCGAGGGACTGCGTGTGGCCGAGCTGGCCGACGGCGTGAGCTTCGAGGCGCTGCAGGCCAAGACCGGCGTGAAACTTCTGCGCTGAACGGCGCGCCGCAAGCGCGGCGCGGGCGCTCAGCGCGCCGCCGGGGCCGCGGCAGCCGGTGCCGGCGGCGGATTCGGCGGCAGCTGGTAGCTCCAGGTCTCGCTGACCGGCTTGTCGCCCTGCACCAGGGCGGCCCGCATCTCGACCGGCAGCGCCGGGTTCTTCACCTTCACCCGCAATGCCAGGCGCCAGCCCTTGATCGCCGGATTGCGATCGATTCCGACACCGAGCAACTCGGCGTTGTCGCCCACGCTGACTTGCGGCCTCAAGTCGGCGCCGCTCGGCAGGCCGGCCAGCGCCGGGCCTTCGAAGTCGATCAGGAAGGCGCTGCTGCTGCCGTCGATCCGGCGGATCAGGTTGGCCTGCAACTCTTCGTTTTCGGTGTGGAAGGTCTGTCTGACCCAGGCATTGTCGGCGCCGTGCAGCGCAGGCTCGTCGGTGGTCCAGTGCATGCGATAGGCGAACTGCAGCATCTGGCCGCGCCGCGTGGGTGCATCGGGCGTCCAGAAGGCGACGATGTTGTCGTTGGTCTCGTCCGGCGTCGGGATCTCCATCAGCGTGACCCGGCCCTTGCCCCAGTTGCCGTGCGGTTCGATCCAGGCGCTCGGGCGCAGGTCGTAGCGGTCCTTGAGGTCTTCGTAGCGGGAGAACTCGCGCCCGCGCTGCAGCAGGCCGAAGCCCTTCGGATTATCGACCTCGAAGGCGCTGATCGCGAGCTGGCGCGGGTTGTTGAGCGGCCGCCAGAGCCATTCGCCGGTGCCGGTGCGGATCGCCAGGCCGTTCGAATCATGGATCGCGGGCCGGAAGCTGCGCTTGAGCTCCGACTGCTGGTTCGGCCCGTACAGGAACATGCTGGTCAGCGGCGCGATGCCGAGGGTCTTGATGTCGCCGCGCACGAAGATGTTGGCCTGGACGTCGACCACCGCATCCTTGGCCGCAGGCGTCACGATGAACTGGTAGGCGCCGGTGGCGCGCGGCGAATCGAGCAGGGCGTAGATGACCACCTGGCGGTCGTCCGGCGCCGGCCGCTGGATCCAGAACTCGCGGAAGTTGGGGAACTCCTCGCCGCCGGGCGGTGCGGTGTCGATGGCCAGCCCGCGGCTCGACAGGCCATACACCTGGCCCTTGCCGATGACGCGGAAATAGCTCGCGCCCAGAAAGCTCATGATCTCGTCGAGCTTGTCGGGCTGATTGACCGGGTAGAGCAGCCGAAAGCCGGCGTAGCCCAGCTGGCGGGTCGCGTTCTTGTCGAAGGCGAGGCCGCCGAAGTCGAAGCGCTCGGGGTCGTACTTGATCTCCTGCACGCCGCCGGCCGTGATCTCGTTGATCCGCACCGCCGAATTGAACTGCATGCCCTGGTGGTAGAAGCCCAGCCGGAACGGCGTCTGCAGGTCGCTCCATGCGAAGCGGTCGGTGCGCGGCTGCATCTTCTGGTAGTCGGCGAACTGCATGCCGCTGAATTCAGGCGGCAGGTTGTTCACCGGCGCAACGTAAGGTTTATTCATCAGCTCGCGGGCCTGCGCGGTGACGTCGTCGAGCGAGAAGGCCTGGGCCTGGGAGGCCCAGAGCAGCGATGCGGCGGAGGCCAGGGCGAGCAGTGCGAGCTTCGTTCCCTTGCGGCGTGCGGCTGTAAGAATCATGGAAAAGGTTGAATGCAATATTCCTGCCGTGCCTCGGATGGGTCCTGGGCCGGCCAACAGCGGCTTAGCTTAGCATCCGGGGCTCGACGATCCAGCCTCTCGCGCAGGGGCCGTGCGCGAGGCGATTCGCTGCACGCTGCGATGTATCCATGAAAGCTACTGAATGAAGATGTCGTTTCTGCTGGCCCTGGCGGCCGGCCTGGCCAGCCCGCTGGCCTTCGCCCAGGCGCAGCCCGCCGCCCCGAAAAACAAGACGGCCTTCGTCACCGACCTCATCTCGAAGATGACGCTGGACGAGAAGATCGGCCAATTGCGGCTGATCAGCATCGGCCCCGAGATGCCGATCGCGCAACTGGCGGACGAGATCGCGGCCGGCCGTGTCGGCGGCACCTTCAATTCGGTCAACCGCCCCGACAACCGCAGGCTGCAGGACGCGGCCATGAAAAGCCGGCTGAAGATCCCGATGTTCTTCGCCTATGACGTCGTCCATGGCCATCRCACGACCTTCCCGATCGGCCTCGGCCTGGCCTCGAGCTGGGACCTGGGTGTGGTCGACGTGATGGCGCGCACCGCAGCCAAGGAGGCCAGCGCCGACTCGATCGACATGACCTTCGCGCCGATGGTCGACATCGCGCGCGACCCGCGCTGGGGCCGCACTTCCGAAGGCTTCGGCGAAGACCCGTACCTGGTGTCCGAGATCGCCAAGGCCGCGGTCAAGGGCTTCCAGGGGACGGTGCCGGTGCCGGCCGGCCGCATCATGACCAGCGTGAAGCACTTCGCGCTGTACGGCGCCGTCGAGGGCGGGCGCGACTACAACACGGTCGACATGAGCCCGATGCGCATGTACCAGGACTACCTGCCGCCGTACCGTGCCGCGATCGACGCCGGCGCCGGCGGCGTGATGGTGGCGCTGAATTCGATCAACGGCGTGCCGGCGACCTCCAACACCTGGCTGATGCAGGACCTGCTGCGCAAGGACTGGGGCTTCAAGGGTGTGGCCGTGAGCGACCACGGCGCCATCATCGAGCTGATCCGCCATGGCGTGGCCAGGGACGAGCGCGAGGCCGCCAAGCTCGCGATCAACAACGGCATCGACCTCAGCATGGCCGATTCGGTCTACCTGAAGGAGCTGCCCGGGCTCGTGAAATCCGGCGAGGTCGGCATGAAGGCCATCGACAGCGCGGTGCGCGAGGTGCTCGGCGCCAAGTACGACATGGGCCTGTTCCGCGACCCGTACCTGCGCATCGGCGTGGCCAAGGACGATCCGCCGGACCTCAATGCCGACAGCCGGCTGGACCGCCCCGCCGCGCGCGACGTGGCGCGCAAGTCGATGGTGCTGCTCGAGAACCGCAACCGCACGCTGCCGCTGGCCAGGTCGGCTGCGATCGCGCTGGTCGGCCCGCTGGCCGATGCGCCGATCGACATGCTGGGCAGCTGGTCGGCGGCGGGCTACTCGAAGAACGCCGTCACGCTGCGCGCCGGCCTGAACGCCACGGTCGGCAAGAACGGCCGCGTGATCTACGCGCGCGGCGCCAACATCACCAACGACGAAAGCACCGTCAAGTACCTGAACTTCCTCAACTGGGACACGCCCGAGGTAACGCAGGACCCGCGCGCGCCGGCCGAGATGATCGCCGAGGCGGTGAAGGCCGCGCAGCAGGCCGACGTGGTCGTGGCCGCGGTCGGCGAGGCGCGCGGCATGTCGCACGAGTCGTCGAGCCGTACCAGCCTGGACCTGCCGCAGAGCCAGCGCGACCTGATCACCGCGCTCAAGGCCACCGGCAAACCGCTGGTGCTGGTGCTCATGAACGGCCGGCCGCTGGCGCTGGTGCGCGAGCAGAAGGAGGCCGATGCGATCCTCGAGACCTGGTACACCGGCACCGAGGGCGGCAACGCGATTGCCGATGTGCTCTACGGCGACTACAACCCCGCGGGCAAGCTGCCGATCTCGTTCCCGCGCTCGGTCGGCCAGATCCCGACCTACTACAACCATCCGCGGCTCGGCCGGCCCTTCACCGAAGGCAAGCCGGGCAACTACACCTCGCAGTACTACGAGGAAGTCACGGGTCCGCTGTACCCCTTCGGCTACGGCCTGAGCTACACCGACTTCTCGCTGTCGGACGTGACGCTGTCGAGTCCGACGATGGCGCGCCACGGGAAGATCGAGGCCGCGGTGACCGTGAAGAACACGGGCCAGCGCGCCGGCGAGACCGTGGTGCAGCTCTACATCCAGGACGTGGCCGCGTCGGTGGTCCGTCCGGTCAAGGAGCTCAGGGATTTCCGAAAAGTCATGCTGCAGCCCGGCGAGGAGCGCGTGCTTCGCTTCACGATCGACGAGGAGAAGCTCAAGTTCTTCAACGCCCAGCTGCGCCGCGTCGCGGAGCCGGGCCGCTTCAACGTGCAGATCGGGTTCGACTCGCAGGCCGTGCGCGAGCAGGGCTTCGAGCTGAAGTAGTAGCATTCTGGCGAAAGGCCGCCCCATGAATGCCAACGATGCTTTGCGCAGCCTGTGGCTGCAGGCCGGATTGCCGGAAGAAGCGCTGGGTTTCGCGCAGCTCAGCGGTGCCGATCCGGTGCTGCCTTCGTCCTTCGCGGTGGGGGCCGCGGCGCAGAGCACGATCGCGGCCGCCGCGCTCGCCGCCTGCGAACTCGGCCACCAGCGCGGCGCCGCGCGCCAGGCGGTGAGCGTCGACATGCGGCATGCGGCGCTCGAATGCACCGGCTGGTTCAGCCTCGATGGCCGTGTGCCGGCGCTTTGGGACGCGTTCTCGGGGCTCTATCGCGCGTCCGATGGCTGGGTGCGCATCCATGCCAACTTCGCGCACCATCGCGAGGGCGCGCTGCGGCTGCTCGGGCTGGACCCGAAGGTCGCGCAGCGCGCCGATGCCGAAGCCGCGATGCAAGGTTGGAAGTCGATCGACTTCGAGGATGCGGCTGCCGCGCAGGGGCTGGTCGCGACCGCGCTGCGGCGCTTCGACGACTGGGATGCCACGCCGCAGGGCAGGGCGCTGGTCGATCAGCCGCTGTTCACGATCGAGCGCATCGGCGATGCGCCCCCGCTCGCGCTGGCGCCGCTGGCCGCCGATCAGCGCCCGCTGGCCGGCCTGCGCGTGCTCGACCTCACGCGCATCCTGGCCGGCCCGGTGGGTGGGCGCGCGCTGGCGGCCTACGGCGCCGACGTGCTGCTGGTCAACTCGCCGCACCTGCCCAACATCGAGGCGATCGCGGACACCAGCCGCGGCAAGCTGTCGGCGCATGTCGACTTGAAGACCGCGGAAGGACGCGAGACGTTGACGCGCCTGCTGGCCGACGCGCACGTGTTCGTCCAGGGCTACCGCCCCGGCGGACTTGCGGCGCTGGGCTTCGGCCCTGAAGACACTGCCTGCATCCGGCCGGGCATCGTGCACGTCTGCCTGTCGGCCTACGGCACGCGCGGTCCCTGGGCCCAGCGCCGCGGCTTCGATTCGCTGGTGCAGACCGCCATGGGCTTCAATCACGCCGAGGGCGAGGCCGCCGGCGACGGCAAGCCCAGGCCGCTGCCGATGCAGATCCTCGACGAGGCGACCGGCTACCTGATCGCGATGGGCGCGGCGGCGGCGCTGTGCCGCCAGCAGCGCGAAGGCGGCAGCTGGCGCGTGCAGGTGTCGCTGGCGCAGACCGGGCGCTGGCTGCGCGGACTGGGGCGGGTGGAAGGGGGTCTCGAGACGGCCATGCCCGACCGGACGCCGTTCCTCGAGACCTCGGCTTCCGGGTTTGGCGCGTTGTGCGGGCTGCAGCACAGTGCGCGGCTGTCGCGCACGCCGGCGGGGTGGGCGCGGCCGTCGGTGCCGCCCGGGACCGATCCGGCGACCTGGCCGTCGCGCGGCCCATAGCGGTCGTCGCGCCCTGCGCCTTGGCCTGCGGCAGAATCCTGTACCCGCGGCAAAGCCGGAACTTCAAGGAACATCACACATGGGCGCCCAATGGAAAGCCAAGCACAAGGACCTGGCCGCCAACGCCAAGGGCCGCTTGTTCGGCAAGCTCGCGAAGGAAATCATGATCGCCGCGCGCAGCGGTGCCGACCCGGCGTCGAATGCGCGGCTGCGGCTGGTGGTCGAGCAGGCCCGCAAGGTCTCGATGCCCAAGGACACGCTCGAGCGCGCCATCAAGAAAGGCGCCGGCCTGACGGGCGAGTCGGTGCACTTCGATCACGTGATCTATGAAGGCTTCGCGCCGCACCGCGTGCCCGTGATGGTCGAATGCCTGACCGACAACGTGAACCGCACCGCGCCCGAGATGCGGGTGCTGTTCCGCAAGGGGCATCTGGGCGCCTCGGGTTCGGTCGCCTGGGACTTCGACCACCTCGGCATGATCGAGGCCGAAGCGCTGCGGGCGGGCGCCGACCCCGAACTGGCAGCCATCGAGGCCGGCGCGCAGGACTTCGAGGGCGGCGAGGAGGGCGTCACGGTCTTCCTGACCGACCCCGTCGATCTCGACCTGGTGAGCCGTGCATTGCCGGCGCAGGGATTCACCGTGCTTTCGGCCAAGCTGGGTTACAAGGCCAAGAACCCGATCGATCCGGCCAGCCTGAGCGCCGAGGCGTTGGAAGAGGTCGAGAGCTTCCTTGCCGCCATCGATGCCAACGACGACGTGCAGAACGTGTTCGTGGGGCTGGCGGGGTAGCGCCTCGTTTTCCCTTCCGACCTGCTCTCCACCTGCGTCGTTGCCTGCCTGATCGTCGTGATGGCGCCGGGCCCGGACGACACCTCTCGATCAGTCGCGGCCTGAGCCAGGGCCGGGCGGCCTGTCTGTCTGTCTGTCTGTCTGTCTTCCGTGCCTTCTCGCCCCGAATCAGACGCGGGCCTGGGTAAGCTGGGGCGGGCTCACGCCGACGGTGTGCTCTGCGCCGCGAATGTCCCCCGGCCTGCGGCCTCCTCCTTTATTTCGCTGCGCAGGGCACGCCATCGACGTGATCCGTCAACCGCATCCTCTAGCCAGCCGCTGTCGGGCCAGCACCGGACATTCCCGATGAGCTTCCAATCGCCTGGGCATGTCCATTCCTCAATTCCTCACCCTGAGTTCAGTTGCGATGGCGAGCCTGATGGCAACGCCGGTTCAGGCGCGCAGACGAGGCGGAGGTGGTAGTGGTGGCGAGGACCCGTTTCCATGGCTCGCAGAGTTCATCGCGTACTTCCTACTGGGCATGCTCGCCTTGGCCGTCGTGGGTGCGCTGTGGCGCTACTTCACCCGACCCTCCGCCGCGGACATGGCCCGGGAGCGAAGCATGAGACGTCTCTCGAGGCGAGAAGACAAAGCAAGGCGCCGACCGCAGCGCTGACGGCTATGCTCAGGCAACAATCGCCACAACCGGTCGCTCGCACTTGGGTTACGTCTTGCGCGTCGGCCGCGCGTCCGTGCGGGCAGGTTCACTGCCATCATCGCGATAGCGCAGTTGGTTGCCGACTCGGCTCGGGCACTTCAGCGCGTCCATCGATCCTGCTCGTCCCGTGAAAGGGCGCATCTCGCTGCCGTTGTACGTTTCGCGGTGCAGGGGGGGCCTGGGTCCGAGCGTCGGCACCGGAGCGGACGCGCTCTGCTCGTCTTGCCCTCGCAGCGCCTCGCTCCCCTTGGCCGTGATCGTGTGTAGATGGCTTGGCGTCCCGTCGTGTCGGGGGCTGGAAACTTGCCGGACGTAGCCCTGTGCGCGCAGTGCCGCCAGATCTTCGGAAACCGGTCGGCCCAGGCTCTGGCCGATGGCGATGCCGAGAGACAAGTCCATGCGGGCAACTGCGCGCAGAACGGCGAGAAGGTCCGGGGTGAGGAAAGCAGAGGATGGGGGAGTCATCTCGCATTCTCCACGCGTCGCGCCACAAAGCGAAATCGAAACGTGGAGCCGAGTTCGCAAAGCCTTTCGGAGTCCTTTTCTGTGACTTGATTCAAGACCAGCCGTTTGCCGCGGGGGCATTCAGTTGCTGTCGTCCTGAAATTTGGTGCTCCGGTGCGTACCGTCGCAGAATGGCTTGTTCTTCGACCCACCGCACCGACAGAGGGTAAATCGCTCACGCGAGGCACCTTCGCTCCAGTTCTCGGCGTCAAGATCAAACCCCTGAACCTCATAGGGGCCGTTTCGTGCGATACGAATGCTCGGAGCATTCACGTCACTTGGTCCGGGTTGGCCGTGCCGTGTGTATCGAAGCGCGCCCGACGGGCATCGTCGGACGGCTTCGATGATGGTGTCCGCGTCTGCCCGATCCGGCTGGATCCATGGCTTTTCGCCATCGCGGAAAACCAGCGGAAGCGCTTTGGCGCACCGCTCCGACGCCGAGCACTGAAGACGATTGAAGTGCACAACAATGGCGGCGCCCCGGTAGTCCACGACTCCATCAGGCGTGCGGTCCGGGCGCCGGTCGTCCGAAAACCCGATCCGAATATGGGAGCTGTCACAAAATGGCTTCTTGTTCGACGCGCCGCAGCGACACAACGCGACGCCGTTCCACCCTTCGAGCCGCTCTCCCTTTGAGTTCGTCAGGTCATCGACGGTGACCAGATATGGTCCATTGCGCGACAGTCTTATGCGAGGTCTTTGCTTGTTTGGAGCGGGTTGGCCCACGACCCCATGCGAGAAGAGCGCGACTGGTTTCTGCTTCATCTTGCAACTCCTTCAAGCCCAACGCTTGCGGCAAATGTGCGCGAACGCCAGCCAAGCGTACACCTGATGAGCGATGAAAGAACTTCGGCCTCCTGAAGAGGGCGCTCGCTCCGCCTGCCTCCGGGAATGGTGGGCGCACGGTGCGTGTACGTGCGCAGTCGTCGGGCGGGCGAGCGGGTGATGGCGCTGCGGCGGCGGCTGTATGACAAGCTGCGCTTGAAGGTCAACGAGACCAAGAGTGCGGTCGCCAGTGCGTTCGGTCGCAAGTACCTGGACCCGGATGGGGCGAAAGCCTGCTCGTCGTCGGACCAACCAAAGAGCGCCCTGATGATAGCGGGCGCCAATCGTTATTTCCGTTCTTCGGAACGCCCAGCGCCGAGCGCCTCGAGTAGCGGCCGGAGGGCATCGAGTTCGACGCCGAAGCCGTTCCAGTCGCCCGCCTTCAGGCGCTCGATAGCGCGGTTGTAGTGGGCCAGTGCCTCGCGGGCGCGGGCGTCCGCCGTGCCCTCGGGCGGCGTTGCCACCGGCGCAGCTTCCTTGAAGAGGGCCCCCAGGGCCGCGCCCAAGGTCTCCTCCATCACCACGTGGTCGCCATAGGCCGCAATCACGCGTTTCAACTCGGGCAATTGGCCGGACTCCGAGCGCAGGTAAAGCGGAGAAACATAGAGAATCGAGCTTTCGATGGGCACGACCTGGAGGTGGCCGCGGATGACGCGCGAACCCATCTGGTTCCACAGCGAAATCTGCTGGGAGATCTCGGTATTCTGCTGGATGCGCGCCTCGATCTGGAACGGCCCGAAGACCAGCTTGTCCTTCGGGAACGTGTAGACGACGAGTTTGCCGTAGTCCGGTGGATCGCAACGCGCCGCTAACCACGCGACCATGTTCTCGCGCCGGCTGGGCACCATCGGCAGCATGAGGACGAACTCGGCGTGCGGCTCCGAGGGCAGCCGTACGATCATGTAGTAAGGCGTCATCGGCATGCCGGGGGCGTTCCCCGCCTCAATGTCGACCTGTTTGCGCGGGAACTGCCAGAGATCCTCGCGGTTGTAGAAGACTTCTGGCGCTTCCATGTGGTAGGCGCGGTAGACCTGCGCCTGGATCAGAAACAGATCCTCAGGGTAGCGGATATGCTGCTGCAGGTCCTGCGGCATCGCGCCCAGCGGCTTGAACAGGCCCGGGAAAATGCGCTGGTACGTCCGCACGATGGGATCGGCAGGATCGCTTATATAGAAGTCGGCAGTCCCGTTGTACGCATCGATCACCACTTTGACCGCGTTGCGGATGTAGTTGTCGCCCTCTTCGGTATTCGGATGGGAATATGGGTACCAGCGGCTGGTGGTGTAGGCATCCTGGATCCAGTAAAGCCGCCCGCCGCTCGCGACGATGTAGGGGTTATGGTCCAAGCTGAGGAACGGGGCGATCGTGCGCACCCGGTCCTGGACGTTGCGATGGAGCAGGATCCGGCTTGCGGGCGTGATGTAGCCGGTCACCAGGATGTTGGGATCGTCGAATTGCCAGGCAAAGAGGGCCCGTAGCGCCATGCTGCCGATGGCGACACCGTCGCGTCCGCTGTACGTCGAATAGACGTTCTCGTCGCCCTTGGGGTAGTCGAATTCGGGTACGCTGCCATTGACGATCACGTACCCCTTACCGCCTTTGCCGAAATACAGGCGCGGCTCTTGGACGATCGGGCCACCGTTGGAGACAGGCGGAATATCCTTCACGTAAAGGGTAGGCAAGCCTTCAGCGGATTTTTCCGTGACCGGCGACATCACGATGCCATTGCCGTGTGTGAACAGAAGATGCAGGTTCACCCAGGTCTGGGCATTTGCCGGAAGCAAGGACGGCTCTAGTTCCCGCGCCGAAAGCATCACCTGCTGATAACCGGCGTTGAGCTGGTAGCGGTCGATGTCCGTCGCGAAGAATTTGTAATAGGTCCTGATCTCCTGCAACTGCGCATAGGTATCCCGCAACGGCTGCAGATCCCACAGGCGGATGTTGTCGATGGTCGGGCGATTGGCCTGTAGCGTGGCGAGAGTCAGGTTCTGCTCGGCCCGGAACGGCTTGACCGCGATCTGCGTCAGACCATAGGCGTCCCGCGTCAGCGCAATATTGTGGGCGATATAGGGCGTCTCCAACTGCAGCTCGTTTGGTTTGACATAGAAGCGCTGGAACAGCGCCGGGTAGATCAGGGCGAGCACGAATGCGCTGCCGAACACGATCAGCGCCGAGGCCGCCGGAATTCGCAAGCCCCGCGAGCGCATATTGGCCCAGGACGCGACCGCCGCGGCAGCGGCAAGTCCGATAAGCGGCCACAGGACCGGCAGCCCGACGTGGACATCGGTATAGCTGGCGCCCACCACGACGCCGTTGTCACCGTAGAGCAGCAGGAAGCGGTTGAGCCAGTAAGTCCAGGCCTGCAGCAGGAAAAGCAAGCCGAGCAGCGCCGAACCGTGGGTGGCGGCCGCTGGCGAAAGCGCGCGCGGCGGCTGGATGAACGCGATGTCGCCGCGCATCCCATATACCACGGCGGCGATGGCTGCGCTGCAGACCAGCAGCATTAGCAGCCAGTTCCGGAGCGCGAGATAGGCCGGCAGCGAGAAGAGGTAGAAGCCGATGTCCTTGCCAAAGATCGGATCGGTCTTGCCGAAGGGTACCTGCTCGACGTAGCGAAGCGCGATGTCCCAGCCTGCGACTTCGCCGACGGCGATGAACAAGCCCAGCAGGACTGCGACACCGGCGATGGCTGCGCGCCAGGGAACATGCGGCGCGACTTCCCCGACCAGTTCGCTCAACACCTCCGGCCTGCCCGGCGGAAATGTCGGCCCCACCACCTTCCAGGTGCCGGGCTGGCTCGCATAGCGGTGCGCCAGCCATCCCGACACCCCTATCGCGCCCGCCGAAATAGCGAAGACGGCGACGAACAGAAGCACCCGGGTGACAAAGATCATCCAGAAAACGCCGACATAGCCGACCGAGGAAAACCACAGCCAGTCAATCAGCACGCCGGTGATGCGGCCGACGACGAATAGAGCCACGATGACGGCCGCGACCCCGACCGAAATTCCTCTCAGGCGCGTGCCGAATCTCCCTGGCGACCGCATCGATCATGCTCCTTTGCAGGACCGTCATCCACGGCCTGCCTTGGCCGGACCACGATGCACTGCCGATCTGCCTGAAACCTGGCCGAACGGGTTGCCGGGGCAGCCGCGATGGCCGCCTCGCGGCAGCGCAAAGGTTCGCGTTGAATCCGCCCCGGATAAATAATTGTAGGTGGGGAATCAACATGCAGCACGCTCGCCGCCGTACGATCCTTCCGGACTGTCCGTTGGCCAGGGCAGCCGCCAATCCTGCTTGGTGCCCGCGCATGCGCGTTGGACATGCTGCCGACAGAGCCGGCGCGAAGGGGCATGGGAAAGGTGGTTCTAGCTCCTCAGCCAATCGAGCACCGACGTGAAGGCATCAAAGGAATTCGGCCCTTGCCTTGAAGAGATTTTGGTCACGATGAACTCCGGCGCCAGGTGTCGGGCCAGGACCGGACTTCCAGGAGCGTCAACTATGTGGTGCCACCGCAGAGCTGCCCTGGTCTGTGTGTTCCAGCTAGGGGGTTGCGGTATCACGTCCACAGGAGCAGACTGCATCTCGTGGGATAACCCGCGCTCTTCCTGGCGACTCTGTCCGACTGTGACATCGTGCTCACCGACCTGCCGCGCTCTGGCTTGCGCATCGCGCGGCAACGGGCCGCGAAGGAGTCGGGCGGACCATCATGAACCGCTGGATGTCACCCCCTGTCGCGTTTGCAGTCGCTGTGATCGCCATGTGGTGGATCGGTCGCAGTGTCACGATCGGCAGGTACCCGTTTGCCCATCAAACCGCGATCGGTATCGCCCTCGTCGTGCTCGGCGTGGGCATCGTTGGTGTGAGCCTCAGGTCGTTTGCGGTCATGGGCACGACGCCCGATCCAACGCAGCCACAGAAGGCCACCGAGCTGGTGACTTCGGGCGTGTACTCGCTGTCCCGCAACCCCATGTACGTCGGCGACGCCGTGATGCTCGCGGGCATCGCGGTGTGGATCGAAAACCTCATCGGTCTCGTCCCGCTCGCCGCCTTCGTCCTGTTCATCGACCGGTTTCAGATCCCCGCCGAAGAGCAGGCGCTGGCGGAGATCTTCGGGGATCGCTATACGGCGTATCGCGGCAAGGTCAGGAGATGGCTGTGATCCGCATGCTGGAGGAGGCGCCGGCGGCGCCGTTGTTCTGACCCTCACTTCGATCGGAGGCCATCATGTCTGCTGAAGTCAATCGCAACGAGCTGGAATCCAAGATCCATTCGATGTACCGCGACGTGGCGCAGAACCCGCACGGTGAGTTCCATTTCGAGATGGGACGCGCACTGGCCGAGCGCCTCGGCTACCGGCCGGCCGACCTGGACCGCATCCCGGCCGAGGCCATCGACTCCTTCGCCGGCGTCGGCTACTTCTTCCACTTCCTCGACGACATGGAGGGCGCGCGCGTGCTGGATCTGGGCAGCGGCTCGGGCATGGACACCTTCATCGCGAGCCTCGTCACCGGGCCGACGGGCACGGTCATCGGCCTGGACATGACCGACGAGCAGCGCGCCAAGGCCGAAGCGCTGCGCCGGCGCCAAGGCGTGCGCAACATCACCTACGTGAAGGGCTACATCGATGCTGCGCCGTTCGAGGACGGAAGCTTCGACGTGGTGATCAGCAACGGGGTGATCAACCTGGCCGTCGACAAGCCGCAGGTGTTTCGCGAAGCCGCCCGCGTGCTGCGGCTCGGCGGCCGGCTGGCRATCGCCGACATCGTCACCGCGGTAGACCTGCCGGAAACCATCGCCTGCAACACGACGCTGTGGGCGGCCTGCATCGGCGGCGCCTGGCAGGTGGAACGCTACAAGCAGGCCATCGAGGCCGCTGGCTTGCGCATCGTGGCGGAACAGGCCAACGCGCAGTATCGCTTCCTGTCCGACAACGCCCAGGGTGCTACGAAGAAGTTCGGCGTGAAGAGCATCTCGCTGCGCGCGGACAAGGTCTGAAGTGCCCAAAGGCTCACCCTGCCTGTCTCGCAAGGGCTTCGTTCATGCGAAGCGCTGCGACCACGCCGGATAGCAGGGTGAGCCCGGCCACCAGCCACACGGCCGAGGCCAGGCCGAACAAGTCGGCCGTGATGCCGGCCAGCAGCGCCCCCACCGCGTAGCCGAGGTCGCGCCACAGGCGATAGACCCCGACGGCGGATGCTCGCCAGGAGGGATGAGCCACGTCGCCGATGGCTGCCAGCAGCGTCGGGTACACCATCGCCGTTCCAAGGCCGAGCAGCACCGCACCGGCGCCGAAGAACATGAAATCGGCGGCCAGCGCGGTGACGGCGATGCCGACCGCTTGCACCCCCATCCCCCAGGCGATCAGCCACTTGCGCCCGATTCGGTCCGACAGCGCGCCGGTGAAGATCTGGGCGACACCCCACACGGCGGGGTAGATGGCGGCGAGGATGCCGATCTGCTTCAGCGTCATGCCCGCAGCGGAGAAGACCAGCGGAAACAGTCCCCAGGCCATGCCGTCGTTCAGGTTGTTGACCAGCCCCGCCTGGCTGACGGAAGACAGGTTGACATCGGTCAGCGACGTGCGGCGGAAGATCTCGGCTTGAGCGAGATGGCCATCCCCGTTGGCAGCGCCGTGTGCGCGGGCCTCGTACGCCACGTACTGCCGCGTCTCGCGAACCGCGAAGGCCGACAGCAGCAGGCCTGCGACCACGTACGCCACACCGAGATAGAAGGGCTGCGGTCGCAGTCCGTAGGCCGTTGCGACCCACCCCGTGGCCAGCGCGCTGCCGGCCACAGCGAAATACCCGGAGAACTCATTGAGCCCCATCGCGAGCCCGCGGCGCTTCGGGCCAACGAGATCGATCTTCATGATGACCGTCGTGGACCAGGTCAGCCCCTGGCTCACACCGAGCAGGACGTTGGCCGCGACGATCCAGTCCCACGCCGACGCCCACATCAGCATGAACGGCACGGGCACCACCACCAGCCATCCCGCCACCAGTACGCGCTTGCGGCCGTAGCGGTCCGACAGGCGCCCGGCGAAGTAGTTGGTGAGCGCCTTGGTGATGCCGAAGACGACGATGAACGACAGGATCGCCGCACGCGCGGCGAGGTGGAACTCCTGTTGCGCGATGGCCGGGAGGATGCTGCGCTCGAGGCCGACCATCGCGCCGACGAAGGCGTTGACGAGGACCAGCAGCGAGAACTGGCCGAGGTTCTCGCGCAGCCCGAGCTGGATCGTCGCCGCGGGCATCCCGTCAGTCCGCCTGGCCGAGATTGAAGCGCACGCCGCCGCAGGGTGCGTCGTCGAGGACCAGCGGGGTCTTCACGGCAAGCTCACTCCTCGATCGGCAGACCCCGAGCGCGCCACTCAGCGACGCCGTCGCTCAGGTGGAAGGCCCGGTAGCCCTTCTTGCGCAGCAACGCCACCGCGTCCTTGGCCATCAGGCAAAACGGACCGCGGCAGTAGGCGACCACAGGGGTGTCCTTGGGCAGTTCGGCCACGCGCTTCCTCAGCTCGCCGACCGGTAGCGACCGCGCATGCGGCAGGTGCGCCACCGCAAACTCTTCGGGCGGGCGCACGTCGAGCACCAGGACCTCGCCATCAGCGGCTTTCTTCAAGAGCGCCTTGCGGTCGAGGCCTTCGAGATCGGCCGCATGGTCCACGAGGCCCGCGAGCGCCACCTGCAGCTCGACCAGCCGCTCCTCGGCCTCGGAGCGCAGGCTCACCCMGAGGTCGGCCACGCTCGTGCCGGCCAGGCGATAGAGGACGTACTTGCCCTCCTTTCGCGTCTCAGCAAGGCGTGCAAGCCGCAACTCCTTCAGGTGGGCGCTGGCGAGCTTGACGCTGATTTCAGCCTGAGCAGCGAGCACCTCGACGGTCTTCTCGCCTTGGCACAGGAGCTCTATGAGCTCCAGACGCTTCGGGCTGGCGAGAACCCTGCCGATGCGGGCAACTTGCTCGTAGAGCTGGTCTTTGACTTCTCTCATGCCAATATTCTAGTGTTTATTGGAATGATCAGACGCCGGCAGCCGGTCGGCATTGCCGGCGCCGTACAGCCGGAGCAAGATGATTCAAGCTGCTTCCAAGGAGGCCGGTCATGCATGCACTGGAGAATCGGATTCCCCCTCCGTTTGTCGCTCTGGCTGCCGCCCTGTTGATGTGGTTGGCGTCAATGCTTCCTCCGGATGTGCAGGAGGCTCCGTTTACCTGGCGCGCCACTCTCGCCATCGCTATCGCCGCGGTTGGAGTTGCCTTCAGCGTCGCTGGAATGCGGGCCTTCCAAAAGGCGAGAACCACAATGAACCCGTTCACGCCCGACACGGCCTCCGCCCTCGTCACCGGTGGCGTCTACCGCTTGACGCGCAACCCGATGTACCTGGGGCTGCTGCTGGACCTGCTGGCTTGGGCGGTCTTCCTGTGGGCCCCCCTCGCGGTGGCCGTGTTGCCGTTTTTCGTCCTCTACATCCATCGGTTCCAAATCGTCAGCGAAGAGCGCGCGCTGTCCTCGCTGTTTGGGACTGAGTACGACGCCTACCGGCGGGCAGTGCGGCGCTGGCTGTGAGACGCAGGGGCCGCTGCCGCTATGGGACGCTTTAAGACACAGTCCGGAACCCCGCAAAGATGTCCGCCCGTTGCGGCATGAAGAAGTTGCGGTAGCGCAGGTCGCGCATCCGCGCGTGAGTCGCAAAAGCTCCACCACGCAACTCGCGGTGGTCTGCGAACCAGGGCTGGGAGTAGTCCTTGTACGGGCCGGCCTTGAAGCCAGGGTAYGGTTGGAAGGCGTCGCTGGTCCACTCCCAGACGCTGGCGCCCCAATGGAACGCCATGTCGAGCACCGCTGCGGCGTGCTCCCACTCCGCCGCGCGCGGCAGTTTCCGGCCCGCCCACGCGCAATAGGCTTCGGCTTCGAAGGCGTTGACGTGGATGACCGGCAGCTCAGGGTCCAGGGGGAGCCAGCGGTCGAACCAGCGCACTTGCCACTTCGTGCCTGCGACCGTTTCGTGCCGCCGCCAACGTTCGGGATGTTCCCGGGCCGCCGTGGACCGCCAACTGCCCGCCATGCCTGGCCAATACGCAGGCTCGTTGTATCCGCCGGCCTCGACGAAGGATAGAAACTTGCCTGCCGTCACTGGGCGTGCGTCGATGTCAAAGGGTTCGAGGTGCTCAATGCGACTCGGCGCTTCGTTGTCGAATGCGAAGCCGCACCGACCTGGAGGCCATCCGATGCCAACGCTGCCGCTTGGGACTCTGAGCGGGCTGCCGTTTGGAACCGGTACCAGCCTTGAGCCTGCGGGTGCGGGATAGGAAAGCGCCGAGCGCATCCATACGAGGGCTTCGCCGTGCATGTCCTCATGGAACAGGGCCAAGCGATGAAAGTACAGCGCGTCGTCGCCGTCGCCATCCGGCAATGCCCGAACGCAAGCCTCCAGCTGAGCGGCCAGCATGTCGGCCACCGCCTGGCGCGAAGGTAGCGGCGCTTGCCAACGCAGGGCGTGCGCGAGCCGGGCGGAGTCGAAGAGGGCGTCGGGCCCGGCGATTGCAGCCGGCAACGCCGCCCGGACCAACCCGTCTTCGCCCACATGGTGAGGACCTCGAAGAATCCAGAACTCGCCGAACCAGGCCAGGTGGGCCAGCTCCCAGGCGATGGGGTTGATGCCGTTCTGATGGGGCACCTGCCACTGTGCATCGGACAGGTCGTCGACGAGCGAGAGCGTGCGACGGCGACTGTCCCGCATCGCGTTGGCCAGCGCTTGGCCGCCCAGTTGGCGGGCATCCTTCGCTTCCATCGCGGGTCGTGGCACCATGGCTGGCATGAACGAGCCTCCTGTCGTCATCATCTCGCCCGCGCTCGCATCAAGCAACAACGGGAACTGGCACACGGCCGCGCGATGGCGGGAGTTCCTGTCGACACAGGCGCAGACCATCATCCTGCAGCAATGGAACGGCGAAGACGCAATAGCCATGGTGGCGCTGCACGCGCGTCGCTCCGCCGACTCCATTGCGCGATTCAGAAAGGCGCATCCGACGCGTCCCCTCGCGCTCGTGCTGACCGGCACGGACCTGTACGGAAACCTGGCGTCGGACGCAGCAGCACAGCATTCATTGCAGTGTGCCAGCCACATCGTCGTCCTGCAGCAAGAGGCCATCGACATGCTGTCGGCGGCCGACCAGGCGAAGGCGCGTGTGATTGTCCAATCGGCGCCTCGCGTGTCGTGCGTCGAGCCGGCTGCATACTCTAGCGACTTCGTTGCCGTGGGGCACTTGCGAAGCGAAAAGGACCCGCTGACCCTGATGCTGGCGGCGCGACATCTCCGGGGCACCGGCATTCGAATCGTTCATATCGGCAACGCACTGGATGCGGTGCTGGGCGTGGAGGCGCAAAAGACGATGGAGGACTGCCTGGACTACCGGTGGCTTGGCGGCCTGCCGCAATCCGTGGCGCGGCAGTGGATGGCTTGCGCGCGGGCGCTGGTGCACATGAGCCGGCTCGAGGGCGGCGCCAACGTGGTCATCGAGGCGGTGCGGGCGCAGGTCCCGGTGCTGGCGAGCCGTATCGACGGCAACGTCGGCTTGCTGGGGCGCGACTACGACGGCTATTTCGAGGTGGGCGATGCGTCGGCCCTGGCGGGGCTGATGCGGCGTGCGCACGAAGACCCATCATGGTTGTCTCACTTGAAGGCGCAGTGCGCCAAGCGCGAGCCTCTGTTCGACACGGCGGCCGAGGCGATGGCTGTGCAGCGCCTGCTCGGCGACTTGCTCAACCATCAAGCGGGAGGCAACATGTAGCAGCCAGGGGTCCAGCCCCCGTAAGCCCGACCATGGGTGAGAGGCCGGACACTTGGAAGCCTCGCGGTCGCCGGTAGCCTGAGAAGCTGCCCCTCGAAGTTTTTGTGCAGAATTGGCCGTGCCTTTCGATTCAATGCTGGCTGGGTGAACTGGGGCAGGCTCACGCCGACGGCGTACTCTGCTCCGCGAATGTCCCCCGGCCTGCGGCCTCCTCCTTTATTTCGCTGCGGGGGCCACCCGATGGCCTCGGCACGCGCCCCGAACATCCAAGCGCAGGCTGCTGCCGCGCACCCGTCTAGATATACTGCCCGCGTCACGCCAAAAAAAGACGTGATCGGGCCTGGACTCCCGAATGCATCCCTGCGACGAAAGCCGCAGTCTCTCCCGCAGAGCATCTGCGGCTTTTTCGCTCGTGCCACCATTTTTGGCGGCTCGAACGGGGAGCCGCGAGGCTCGCCGGTTCTCGCAAGGGGTGCCCGGTAGTCCAACCTGTTCGAGTCGCCGCCGCCGACCTGCGCGCGCTGGTCACCGTGATCAACGCCGAACTGGAGCGCCGCACGGAGCCCGTCGAGGCCGCGATCCGCTCGCTCGGCAAGGCCCTCAAGGCGCAATCACTTTGATGAGGATGCGCAGCGGGCCGCCGCAAGCCCTCAGCCTGCCGACTCCTGCGGCAGCAACACCTCCCGCTGCGCCACGACCGTCTCGCGCAGGAAATCCCACACCGCCTTCATGCGCGCCAGGTGCCGCGTCTCCGCCGGCACCGACATCCAGAAAGTGCGCGTGAAGTTGGCCTCGTCCGGCAGCACGCGCCGCAATGACTTGTCGCGCTCGGCGATGAAGGCCGGCAGCACCGCGATGCCGGCGCCCGCCGCCGTGGCCTGGTATTGCGCCAGGATGCTGGTGCTGCGCAGCGCGAACGAATCGGGCTTGTAGAGCTCGTCGAGGTACTGCAGCTCCTTGCTGAACAGCAGGTCGTCGACGTAGCTGATGAAGGTGTGGCCGCGCAGGTCCTCGCGGCTGCGGATCGCATCGTGCCTCGCGAGGTATGGCTTCGAGGCATACAGGCGCAGCACGTAGTCGCTGAGTTTGGTCACCACCACCGGGCCGCGCGCCGGCCGCTCGAGCGAGATCACGATGTCGGCCTCGCGCCGCGACAGATGCACCAGCCGCGGCATCGCGAGCAGGTCGATCACCAGCTTCGGATGCTGCTGCGCGAACAGTGCCAGCTGCGGTGCCAGCACGATGGTGCCGAAGCCCTCCGTGGCGCCGATCCGCACCAGGCCCGACAGCCCTTCCTGCGAGGCCGGCGCCGAGCGCTCCACCGTGCGGAAGGCCGCCTCCATCGCCTCGACCTGCGGCTGCAGCCGGCGGCCGGCTTCGGTCAGGCGGTGGCCGTCGGCCTCGCGCGAGAAAAGAGCGCCGCCGACCTGCTTCTCGAGCGCCTGGATGCGCCGCGCCACCGTCGTGTGGTCGACCGCCAGCCGGCGCGCGGCGCCGACCAGCGTGCCGGTGCGCGCAAGCTCCAGGAAGAAGCGCAGGTTGTCCCAGTCCATGATCTGCAATTATGCAGATCGGAGGTGCATATTTGTCTATTGCCATCGCAAAAGTGCAAAGCTAGCATCAGTCGCTGAAGACCCCCATTCCAAGGAGACAAGTTCACATGGACGCCACCACCACCCCCGCGACCCAGGTCGCCACTGTCAAGCTGCTCATCGGCGGCAAGTTCGTCGAGTCGAAGACCACCGAATGGCGCGACATCGTCAATCCGGCCACGCAGGAAGTGCTCGCCAAGGTGCCGTTCGCGACGCCGGCCGAGGTCGATGCCGCGGTCGCTTCCGCCAAGGAAGCTTTCAAGACCTGGCGCAAGACGCCGATCGGCGCACGCGCCCGCATCTTCCTCAAGTACCAGCAATTGATTCGCGAGAACATGGCCGAGCTGGCCGCGATCCTCACGGCCGAGCAAGGCAAGACGCTGCCGGACGCCGAGGGTGACGTGTTCCGCGGCCTCGAAGTGGTCGAGCATGCGGCCGCCATCGGCAACCTGCAGCTCGGCGAGATGGCCAACAACGTCGCCAACGGCGTCGACACCTACACGCTGCTGCAGCCGCTCGGCGTCTGCGCCGGCATCACGCCCTTCAACTTTCCCGCGATGATCCCGCTGTGGATGTTCCCGATGGCGATCGTCACCGGCAACACCTTCGTGCTGAAGCCCTCCGAGCAGGACCCGATGGTCACGATGCGCCTGTGCGAACTGGCGCTGCAGGCGGGCATTCCGGCCGGCGTGCTCAACGTCGTGCACGGCGGCGAGGCGGTGGTCAACGCGATCTGCGACCACAAGGACATCAAGGCGATCTCCTTCGTCGGCTCGACCAAGGTCGGCACCCATGTCTACAACCGCGCCACGCTGGCCGGCAAGCGGGTGCAATGCATGATGGGCGCGAAGAACCACGCCATCGTGATGCCCGACGCCAACAAGGAGCAAACGCTCAACGCACTGGCCGGCGCGAGCTTCGGCGCCGCGGGCCAGCGCTGCATGGCGGTGTCGGTCGCGGTGCTGGTCGGCGAGGCCCAGAAGTGGGTGCCCGAACTGGTCGAGAAGGCCAAGACGCTGAAGATCGGCGCCGGCACCGAGAAGGGCGTCGACGTCGGCCCGCTGGTGTCGTGCGCGGCCTACGACCGCGTCAACGGCCTGATCGAACGCGGCGTGGCCGACGGCGCGACCCTGGCGCTCGACGGCCGCAAGCCCACGGTGCCCGGCTACGAGAAGGGCAACTTCGTCGGCCCGACGGTGTTCGCCGACGTCAAGCCCGGCATGACGATCTACGACCAGGAAATCTTCGGCCCGGTGCTGTGTCTGGCCAACGCCGACAGCATCGACGAGGCGATCGAGATGATCAACGCCAATCCGAACGGCAACGGCACTGCGATCTTCACGCAGTCGGGTGCCGCGGCGCGCCGCTTCCAGGAAGACATCGATGTCGGCCAGGTCGGCATCAACGTGCCGATCCCGGTGCCGGTGCCGATGTTCTCGTTCACGGGCTCGCGCGCTTCCAAGCTCGGCGACCTGGGGCCGTACGGCAAGCAGGTGATCCTGTTCTATACGCAGACCAAGACGGTGACGTCGCGCTGGTTCGACGACAGCACGGCGCACGGCCTCAACACCACGATCAGCCTGAAATGAGGCTCGCCCCCAGGTTGCCCGGCACTTCGTGTCCGGGCGCCCACCCCCTGCCGGGGGCAACACCAGCGGCCCGGCAAAGCCGGTTCCGCGGTGTTTCCCGATTAGGCTGCGAGCTTTCTGCCGATCGTCATGAACTTTGAACTTTCGGAAGAGCAGCGCGCCTTCGCCCAGACGGCGCGCGACTTTGCACTGAACGAATTCGCGCCGCACGCGGCGCGCTGGGACGCCGAGGCGATCTTCCCGAAGGAAGCCATCGCCAAGGCGGGCGAGTTGGGATTCTGCGGCCTCTACGCTCCTGAAAGCATCGAGGGGTTGGCGCTGCCGCGCCTCGATGCCACGCTGGTGTTCGAGGAGATGGCCGCGATCGATCCGTCGACCACGGCCTTCATCACCATCCACAACATGGCGACCTGGATGCTCGGCACCTGGGGTGGCCCGGCCGTGCGCGAGCGATGGGGCGCGGACCTGACCAGCGGGCGCAAGCTGGCCTCGTACTGCCTGACCGAGCCCGGTGCCGGGTCGGACGCCGCTTCGCTCAAGACGCGGGCCGAACTGCAGGGCGGCGAGTACGTCATCAACGGCGGCAAGGCCTTCATCTCGGGCGCCGGCGCGACCGACGTGCTGGTGCTGATGGCGCGCACCGGCGGTGGCGGCGCGGGCGGCATCTCGGCGCTGGCGGTGCCTGCGGATGCGCCCGGCATCCGCTACGGCAAGAAAGAGCACAAGATGGGCTGGAACAGCCAGCCCACGCGCACCATCGACTTCGACGACGTGCGGGTGCCGGCCGAGAACCTGCTCGGCAGCGAAGGCGAGGGCTTCCGCATTGCGATGAAGGGGCTCGACGGCGGGCGCATCAACATCGCGACCTGCTCGGTCGGCGCGGCGCAGGGCGCGCTCGACGCGGCCCGGCGCTACCTGCACGAGCGCCAGCAGTTCGGCAAGCCGCTGGCGAGCTTCCAGGCGCTGCAGTTCAAGCTGGCCGACATGGCGACCGAACTGGTCGCGGCGCGGCAGATGGTGCGGTTGGCCGCGAGCAAGCTCGACGCCGGCCATGCCGACGCCAGCACCTATTGCGCGATGGCCAAGCGCTTCGCGACCGATGCCGGCTTCAACGTCTGCAACGACGCGCTGCAGCTGCACGGCGGCTACGGCTACCTGAGCGAATTTCCGCTCGAGCGGCTGGTGCGCGACGCGCGCGTGCATCAGATACTCGAAGGCACCAATGAAATCATGCGCGTGATCGTCGCGCGCAAACTTTTCGAAGGCGATTGCGACATCCGATGACCGACTCCGTCATTCTCTTCAACGAAATCAAGGCCGCCAACGGCGAGCGCTTCGGCGTTGCCACGCTCAACGTGCGGGCTTCGCTCAACTCGCTGTCCGTCGACATGGTGCGGCTGTTGACGCCGAAGCTGCGTGAATGGGCCGGGGACCCGGGCATCGTCGGCGTGCTGCTCGATGCCGCCGGCGAGAAGTCCTTCTGCGCCGGCGGCGACCTGCGCCAGCTCTACCAGACGCTGCGCGACTGCGGACCTGAGCGGAACGAATACGCCGAGCACTTCTTCGGCGAAGAATACGAGCTCGACTACCTGATCCACACCTTTCCGAAGCCCTTCCTGTGCTGGGGCCACGGCATCGTGATGGGCGGCGGCGTCGGCTTGATGGCGGGGGCCTCGCACCGCGTGGTGACTGCGCAGAGCCGCGTCGCGATGCCCGAGATCAACATCGGCCTGTACCCCGACGTCGGCGGCAGCTGGTTCCTGCGGCGCATGCCGGGCCGTGTCGGTCTGTTCCTTGCGCTGACGGCCGCGCCGCTGAATGCGGCGGACGCGATCTTCTGCGGCCTGGCCGACCTGATGGTGCCGCACGACAGGAAGGCGCAGCTGCTCGACGCGATCGCTTCGACTGCATGGCGGTCGCAGTCGCAGGCCGACCGGGCCACGCTGTCGCGCCTGCTGGCGCAGGCGGGCGAGGGCGCCGAGCGCCCGCCGTCGAAGCTGCGCGAGCACTTCGACACGATCAACGCGCTGATGGCCGGCGACGACCTGCTCGACATCGCGAAGCGGCTGCGCAATTTGCAAAGCGAAGACCCGTGGCTGCAGACCGCCGCCAAGACCTTCGCCAAGGGCGCGCCGAGCTCGGCCGCCCTGAGCTTCGCGCTGTGGCAGCGCGTGCAGCGCATGTCGCTGGCCGAGGTGTTCCGCCTCGAGTATTGGGCGTCGCTGGGCTTCTGCGCCCACAAGGACTTCGCCGAGGGCATCCGCGCGGTGCTGGTCGACAAGGACCGCAATCCGAGGTGGAACCCGGCCACGCTCGAAGAGATCACGCCGGCTTTCATCGAAGACCATCTGCGTCCCCGCGGCCAGATGGCGCCCGAACTGTTGTCGCTCACCTGAGCACGCTGCAAGCATTCACGCAAGAACGGAGACACACGACATGAAGATCGCTTTCATCGGCCTCGGCAACATGGGCGGCCCGATGGCCCTCAACCTGCGCAAGGCCGGCCACACGCTGAGCGCCTTCGACCTTTCGGCCGAAGCCTGCAAGAAATTCGCGGCCGAGGGCTTGGCCGTCGCCGCCTCGGCGGCCGAGGCCGTGGCTGGCGCCGAAGTGGTGATCAGCATGCTGCCGGCCAGCGCGCACGTCGAAGGCCTCTATCTCGGCAGCGATGGCCTGCTCGACAAGATCGCGTCCGGCACGCTGGTGATCGACAGCAGCACCATTGCCGCCGCGACCTCGCGCAAGCTGGCCGAGGCGGGTGCCAAGCGCGGCGTGGCGGTGATCGATGCACCGGTGTCGGGCGGCACCGGCGGCGCGATCGCGGGCACGCTGACCTTCATGGTCGGCGGCTCCGAAGCCGAGCTCGAACGCGCGCGGCCGGTGCTCGAGAAGATGGGCGCCAACATCTTCCACGCGGGTGCCGCCGGTGCCGGCCAGACCGCCAAGATCTGCAACAACATGCTGCTCGGCATCCTGATGATCGGCACCTCGGAGGCGATCGCGCTGGGCGTCGCCAACGGGCTCGATCCGAAGGTGCTGTCCGAGATCATGCGGCGCAGCTCGGGCGGCAACTGGGCGCTCGAGAAATACAACCCGCTGCCGGGCGTGATGGAGAACGTGCCGGCCTCCAAGGGCTATGCGGGCGGTTTCGGCACCGACCTGATGCTGAAGGACCTCGGCCTGGCGCAGGAGAACGCGGCCGCGGTCCGGGCCGCGACGCCGCTCGGCGGGCTGGCGCGCAATCTCTATGCCGCGCACAGCCTGGCCGGTCATGGGGCGCTGGATTTTTCGAGCGTGATCAAGCTGGTGCAGAAGCACTGAGCGGCGCCGCCGTCGGCAGCCTCAGGTTCCCAGCATCGGATTGCGCCGCGCCTCGTCGCGCCGGCGGTCTGCCCGCACCGCGTCGCAGCGCGGATGGCGGTTGTAGGCGGGTTGGTCGCAATGCGCGGCTTCGCAGCGTGCGGCAGCGAAGAAATTGAGGTTCCGGCAACCCTGGCGCGGATCGACGGCGGCGGCGCGCGGCGGCGCGACCGGAGCGATCGGCGCGATTGGCGCGATCGGCGCGATGGGCGCGATTGGCGCGATTGGCGCGATGGGCGCGATTGGCGCGATCATCGCCGGGGCGGTCGACGTGGCCGGAGCGGGTGCCGGCCGGCGCTGGAGCGGCGCCCCGGGCGTCGCCGGCGTCGGCGCGGGTGCCTGTGCGACTCCCTCCGAGGGCATCCTGGGCGGGGTGGCCGCCACCGCTGTCTCGCCGGCCCCCAGCGATGAACCGAGCGGGACCGTCTCGGACGGGCTCGGCGCTTCGGGCGGCTGCCGGGGCTGCGGCGGCGTGACGGCAACCGGCGCCGCGCCGGGCGTGGGTGCGGGCAGCTTCCGGGTCACGTAGCCGAACCAGCCGCCGAAGGCCAGGGCCACGGCGAGCATCAGCGCGCCAAGTCCGACCCAGAACCGGCGTGGCGCATTCTGCGGCCCCATGTCGGAGGGATTGCTCGCGGCGCGCAACGCCGCCGCGGCCGACCGCCTGCCTCGCAGGCCGTCCAGCAGCGAGGGACCGGTGGCCGTGAAGCCGGGCAACTTGCGGGCACAGCCATGGCAGAACATCGCGGCGTCGCGATTTTCGGTTTGGCAGACGGGACAGATCACCGGCATCGAAGCTCCTCGGGCATCAGAATGCAAACCTGCACTTTCCATTCCCGGCATCGCGATGTCTGCCAGTCGCCACCTACTTCGAGCGGCCGTAGACTGGCACGCCCGTGCCCCTGTATTTCACGCCGGATTCTCGCCATGAATCGAAGCACTGTCTCCATTCTCTCGATGAGCCTGGCGCTGGCCTTCGCCATGCCGGCGGAGTACGAGGACCAGGGCGGCAAGTTCGGCATCGACATCGCGAAGGGCGACGACAGCGTCGAGGTCAAGGTCACGGGCGTGTCGGCGCACGGCTCGCGGCCCGAGGAGGGCGTCAACCCGCTGCCGCGGCTGGCGCTGTTCCTGCAGGAGTCCGGCGTGGTGACGGCGGGCAACCATTACACCAAGGCCGTGCGCTACCTGGTCGACCTGTACGGCACGGGCTACCTCGGCGAGAAGATGGGCGTCGGCTACCAGGACGACTTCATGGGCCCGCTGACGATGTCGCCGAACCTGATCCGCGAGAAGGACGGCAAGCTCGAGGTGACTGCCAACGTGCGCATGCCGCGCGGCAACACGCCGGAGAAACTCACCACCGCCATCAAGGACAAGGTCAACGACTGGGCGGCGGCGAGCCAGGCCCGGATCGAGATCGACTACCAGCAGGGCGACTGGATGGCGCGCGACCCGAAGGGCGCCTGGCTCGCGACCTTGCTCAACATCTTCGGCGACACGACCGGCCTCGAAGCGAAGCCGGTGCCGACCGCGGGCAGCACCACCGCCAAGCTGATGCCGAACGCGATCAACTTCGGACCGGCCATGCCCGGCAAGAAGTACACGGCGCACAACGCGAAGGAATACAAGGAACTCGCCGACCTCGATGCCGACATGCAGATGTTCACCGAGATGCTGGTGCGGATCGGGAATCTGAAGACGATGCAGTAGGCGCTCGAGGGCGCGGCACCCGCGCCCTCAGATCTCGCGCCCCAGCCCCTGCGCCCGCAGCACGCCCTTGAGGCGCCGCACCTCGTGCTCCAGGTCGAGGATCAGCGCCGCGGCCTCGAGCCCGACGCCGAAGTCGCGCTCGAGCCGCCGGGCTTCGAGCGCGCTTTGCAGGTCGCTGCCATGAAAGCGCCAGTCGTCCGGCCGTTCGGCCGGTGTCCGCGATTCGATGATGCCGACCTCGACCAGCTGGACCACCCATTCGATCTGCGCACCGCAGGCATGCGCGAGTTCGATGGCGGCCAGGGGGTGCAAGGCGCTCAGGGTCGTGATGGAAACGGAGGAAGTCATGATCGTCAAACTCCGAGATGGCGGCGCGGATCGAAGGGTGCGGCCTGCGCGAGTTGCTCGTAGGCCTTGCGCGCGGCGTCGGTGTCGGCCGGCGGCAAGGCGATCTCCAGCAGCAGGTACAGATGGCCCGGTGGCTTTCCTGGCAGGCCGCGCTCCTTCAGCCGCAGCTTGAGTCCATTGCGCGCCTTGGGCGGCACCGTGACCTCGACCACGCCACCGCCCGGTGTCGGCACCTTGACCTGCGCGCCGAGCGCGCCTTCGGTCGGCGTGATCGGCAGCGTCATGTAGAGATCGCGATCTTCGACGCGGTAGAGCTTGTGCGGCGCGATGCGGACTTCGAGGTACAGGTCGCCGGCCGGCTCGCCGCCATGGCCCGGCATGCCCTGGCCTGCGAGCCGGATGTACTGGCCCGGATGCACGCCGGGCGGGATCTTCACGCTCAGCGTCCGGGTCTTGAACTCGGGTTGGCCCTGGGCGTCGAATTCCTGCGAGCGCAGCGTGATCTCGCGCTCGGCGCCATTGATTGCGTCTTCCAGCGCGATCTCGATGGCGGCGTGGTGATCCTCGCCGCGGGCGCGGTAGTTGCGCCGTTCGGCGCCACGCCGCTCGGCGGCGCCGAACAGCGAGGAGAAGAACTCGCTGAACTCCGCATGGTCGGCCGGCCCCTGGTTCGGTCCGCGGTGGAACTCGAAGCCCTCGTCCCAGTTCGGCGGCGGCCGGAAGCTGCCGTCGGGACTGCCGCCGCGCGCCACGTGGTCGGCCAGCTGGTCGTAGGCGGCGCGCTTCTCCTTGTCGCGCAACACGTCGTTGGCTTCGTTGATCTCGCGCATGCGCTGGTCGGCGTCGGACTCCTTGCTGACGTCGGGATGGTACTTGCGCGCCAGCTTGCGGTAGGCCTTTCGGACCTCCTCCTCCGAGGCCCCACGCTGCAGGCCGAGCGTCTTGTAGTAGTCCTTGAAGTCCATGGTGATCCGTGAAGATTGTTCAGGCGATGGCGCCGCCGCCGTCGACTTGCTGCAGCAGCGCCTTGACGCGCCAGGCGATGCCGTCCCGCTCGAAGCGCAGCGGCTGCGCGTTGCCGAGCAGGTCCATGTCGATCGGCACGCCGAGCAGCGCCGCCAGCACGTAGAGCGAGCCGCCGTGTGCCACCACCAGCACCGGCCCCGGCTGGGCCAGCGCCAGGTCGAGCGCGGCGCGCTTGCGATCGACGAATTCCGGCAGGGTCTCGCCGCCCTCGGGCGCGCAGGCCCAGTCGATGTTGGCCGACGAGGTTCCGATCAGCGCGCCGAAGTGGCGCTCGCGCAAGCCCTCGTGCACCAGCGGCGCAATGCCGTGCGGYGCCGCCACCGTGTGCGCGGTGGTCAGTGCCCGATGTACGTTGCTGCTGACGATGCTGCGGATCGGCTCGCCGGCCAGCAGCTCGGCGGCGCGCGCCGCCTGCTGCAGGCCCAGGGCGCTGAGGGGCTCGTCGGTGGCCTGGAAGATGCGGCGCGCATTGCATTCGGTCTGGCCATGGCGCAGGAAATAGAAGTGCTCGCAGGCCGGCGAGAGCGGCCGCGCTGCGGCCAGGGTGGCGAGTTGGAGCAGGCCGGGATTCATCGATTCGGTTCTCGGATCGCAAAGGTTAGAGCAGCCATTCGAACGGCAGCACTTCGAGCAAGTTGATCCACGAGCGCTTGAGGGCGCCGGACCCGGGCTCGGTGGTGTAGCGCGTCTCGCCCTCCGGGCCGCGCTCGATCCATTCCAGGCCGTTTCGGTCGGCCTGCAACCGCACTTCGAAGGCCTTGCCCGGGATCACGGTGTCGAGCTGCCGGGCCAGATGGCCCGACAGCTGCGGGCTGTCGATGATCACGCCCATCTCGGTGTTGAGCCGGGCGGATCGCGGATCGAGGTTGAAGGAGCCGACGAAGATGCGCTCGCGGTCGACCCCGAAGGTCTTGGCGTGCAGGCTGGACGCTGAACTGCCGGCGCTTCCGCTTCCCGGCAGACCGCGCGATCGGTCCGCGTCCCCGGCCCTGTCCTTGTCGGGCGGCGGCACCGCGTCGCCGGGCTTCAGCTCGTAGACCCGCACGCCGCCCTCGAGCAGTTGCTTGCGGTACTTGCTGTAGCCGGCATGGACCGCGCTGACATCGGTGGCCGCCAGCGAGTTGGTCAGCACGCGCACCTGGATGCCCGAACTGGCCATCGCCACCAGCGACTTCGTGCCGTCCTTGCCCGGCACGAAGTAGGGCGAGACCAGGTCCAGCTCGCGCTTCGGATCACCGAAGGCGGCGACCAGTAGCGGCATCATCTGGAGGTCGCTGCGGTCGGTCGATTCGAGCACCTTGGCAGGGTTGTCGTGGACGACGTGCGCCGTGGTCCATTCGAGCGTGAGGTGGCCGTCGTCGATTTCGCGCACCAGCGGGGTCTGGCGCACCGCCTCGAGGTAGCGCTGGGCCTGCGGGTCGCGCCGCACCTGGTCCCAGCTCGACTGCAGGCCGGCCCTGGCGTCCGGGTCCGGCGGCTCCAGCACGCTCGCGGCCGGATAGGCCGAGGCGCTGTTCCAGAACAGGTCGAAGGCGCTCGAGACCTCGCGCACCACGGGCCCGACCGCCACCACGTCGAGGTCCTGGAAGCCGAGTTCCATGTTGGCGCCGAAGTACTCGTCGCCGATGTTGCGGCCGCCGACGATCGACAACTGGTTGTCGGCCGTGAAGGACTTGTTGTGCATGCGCCGGTTGATGCGCGAGAAGTCGAATACGAAGTCGCCGGCCCGGAAGCGCCGGTTCGCGAACGGGTTGAAGAGCCGGACCTCGATGTTGGGATGGGCGTCGAGCGCGGCCAGCATCGGGTCGAGTCCGCCGGTGTTGGCATCGTCGAGCAGCACGCGCACGCGCACGCCACGCTCGGCCGCGTCCCACAGCGCCTGCCACATGAGCTTTCCGGTGATGTCGTTGCGCCAGATGTAGTACTGCAGGTCGAGACTGCGATCGGCACGGCGCGCGAGCAGGATGCGGGCGGCGAAGGCGTCTTCCGCGGCGGGCAGCGCACGGATGCCGGACTTGTCCGGGTGCGCCGACACCGCGGGGCCGAAGGCCTTGGCCAGGCGGGTGTCGGCGGTGTTGACGACGGCCTGCGATTCGGTCCGCTCGACCTTGGCGGGCAGGCTGGAGCAAGCCGCGACAAGCCAGCCGAGGAGGACGGCGACGAGGACGCGGGATGCGAAGGGGAACACGGCGCGTTGTTCTGGCGGTGACTGTGCGGACATTCTAGGCAGGCCGGGGTCGACCCCGGCGGCCTCCATCGGCACGGGTGACGCCGTGTCGTGCTGGCCTCGAATCGAAAAGCTCGGTTTCATGTCAGTTGCTCCACCGCGCCTGGCGTGACGCACGACGCGTGAATCCGGCGCAGCCAAATGCCAGGGATACCGCGGAACCGGCTTTGCCGGGCCGCCGGTATCGCCCCCCTGAGGGGGAGGCGCCGCAGGCGCTTCGGGGGTTCATTTCAGTGGCTCCACCGCGCGGTGCGCGACCCACGACCCATGAAACCGGCGCAGTCCGATACCAGGGATACCGCGGAACCGGCTTTGCCGGGCCGCCGGTATCGCCCCCCTGGAGGGGGGAGGCGCCGCAGGCGCTTCGGGGGGTGTTTCATGTCAGAGCTTGGGAATGTGCAGCGTCTTGCTGATCATCAAGGTGCCCGAGAGCCCGAACAGCAGGGCGAGGGGATGCAGCAGCCAGGGACCGAGGGCCCAGGCCCCACCCCAGACCGCATCGCCGATACGGCCCTGCCAGGCGGCCAGCGCCAGCACGCCGACCAGCACCACGCTGGTCGGGATCGGTGTGCCCTCGAAATACTTGACCTTGTCGGCGCCCTCCGAGAGCGCCTCGGCCGTGACGTTGTAGCGCGCCAGCCGGCTGACGCCGCAGCAGACGAAGTAGATCAGCAGCAGGCAGTCCCAGCCGCCGTCGAGGCCGGCCGCGAAGGCCAGCGTTGCAGGCAGCACGCCGAAGGAGATGACGTCGGCCAGCGAGTCGAGTTCGCGACCCAGCGCCGAATGGGTCTGGCGCCAGCGTGCGATGCGGCCGTCGAAGACGTCGAAGACGAAGGCGGCGGGCGCCAGCGCCGCGGCCCAGAGGAAATGGGCCAGCGCCTGGCTGCGCATGTAGGCCATCGCCAGGAAGATGGCGCCGACCCCGCAGGCCGCATTGCCGAGCGTGAACGCATCGGCCAGGTGGAAGCCGCGAATCATCGAGAAATGCTTGTGCGGGCGGGCGGAGGGCGAAGTGGGCATGCGGGCTTCCTGTGGGAACTGCGGCTGCACCTTAGCGCATCTGCGGGACGGTGAGCGTAGCCGCATTCTGATGCCGACGGCCCCGGCCCTGCCCGGGGGCCGAGGCCTGGCAGGGCCTCAGTAGGCGAGTTGCAGCGGGCCGCCTTCTCGCTGGGCCTCGATGTCGGCACGGTGGAAGGGCAGCGGGTGCCATTTCTTGGCCGAGAAGAGCGGCAATTGGTCGTAGGAGCGCGGCGAGGCCGGATTGCTGCTCTGGCCGTAGGTCAGCAGGCCCTGCGCCACCGGTCCCCGCTCGTCGAAGCCCACGGTCTGGATGTAGCTGCTGCCGTAGTTGATGTTGTAGCCCTTCGGATCGATGGTCGGCTGGCCCTGGCTCTCGACCTTGTTGAGCACGCCTTCGAACTCGTCCCCACCCGGGATCGTGACCTTCTGGCCTCGCACCATGCGGTACTGCGCCTCGGCCAGCGGCGCGTCGGGCGCGAAACCGGCCACGCGCACGATGCCGACCGCGTCGCCGAGCGCCTTGAAGACCGCGTCGCGCGTGGCGGGCGTGGCCATGTCGAGGCCGGCCGGCGTGACCACCGGACGCGCCGGGTCGAAAGGCACGCGCCAGACCTTCGGCACGTCCTTGGCCTTGCGCCAGAACTCGCGGAACAGCGGCGCGCCCTTCGAGTTGCTGTTGCTGGTGCGGTCCCAGGCCGCGAGCACGCGGCAGCCCTGCGCCGGGTCCGGCGTCAGCGTCGCGGCCTGGGCGCTGCAGGCGGCGGCGAGGTCGTCCATCACCAGCATGCCGGCCAGGTTCTTGTCGCGGAAGATCACGCTGCGCAGTTCGGCGCCGCCCATCTTGTTGCCGGGCAGGCCGTCGCTGCCGGCCAGCCGGCCCTCGATTTGCATGATGCCGCTGCGGGTGCGCAGCCGCTGCGTCGTCCCGGTGAAGCCGACCAGCGGCGAGATGCCGGCCGGCGCCGCGATGCCCGGGTTGCTGAGCCAGAAGCTGTCGTTGCTGTTCTGCACCCAGTCCGGCGTGACGATCACCGGCATGCGCGCCGGCGGGATCGCGCCGGGCATGGCGGCCGCGCTGTCGCGGTTCCAGGCGCAGGCCGAGCGCGAGCCGTCGAGTACCGGCAGGCCGGCGGCGGCGAGCAGCGCTGCGGCGGCCGGCGACGGGGCGCAGGACTTGAGCAGTTCGGCCGACACGTCGGGCACCACCGACAAGTCGGCATACATCGCGTTGCCCTCGCGATCGGCGGCGAGGGTGTTGATCCACGGAATGCCCTGGTTGCCCATCGCGGCGCGCAGCTCGGCCACGTTGCGTGCCAGCGCCATCTGCATCCAGCTCTGGGCCGAGCGCGTGTTGAGCGTGTTGACGTCGCGGATCGCGTAGGCCCTGGTGTCGGTCCAGGCCAGGCCGGCCCGGGGCATGGAAATGACCGGGCCCCATTCGGTGCTGTAGAAGGTCTTCTGCGCCGGCGCGCCGCCCGGTGCGGCGGCCGCGGGCAGGACGATGGTCTTGGCGCTCATCTTGCGCCGCTGGCCGTCGACGATGTAGACCGTCGGGTCGGCCGGATCCAGTTTCAGCTCGTACAGCGTGAAGCGCTTGCCGGTGGAGACCGTGTGGGTCCAGGCCACGTCTTTGGTGAAGCCGATCGACACCACCGGGCTCAGGCCGCCGGTGGCGCCCATGACGTCGAGCTTTCCGGGGATCGTGAGGTGCAGCTGCCAGAAGCGGTTGGTGCCGGTCCACGGGAAGTGCGGATTGCCGAGCAGCAGCCCGCGGCCGTCGGGCGTGGCGTTGCGGCCGAAGGCCCAGCCGTTGGAGCCGAACTCGCCGCCTTCCGGATTGGCGTTGAAGCTGTGGCGCGCGATCTCCGCCACGGCCTGGGGCAGGTCGACCTCGGCGGCGGAAGTCTTGCTTCCCGCTGCCGGCGGCGCGGCGGCGAGCACTGCGGCGGCCAGCGCCCCGATGCCGCCCTGGATCATCGACATTTCGGTGGTGCGCGCCAGGTCGGCCTGGATCATCGGGCGCACCCAGGGCTGGCCGCGGCAAGCTTCGGGCAGGCCGTTCGGGCCCACGTCCTGGAGGTAGCGGTTGTAGCCGGCGACGTAGCCGCGCAGCGAGGCGCGCACGTCGGGGCCGAGGTCGGCGGCGGCACGCGCGAGCGCCGCATCGTCCATGTGCGAGCGCACGAAGAGATCGATTTCGGCATTCTTCGCGCGGCCCAGGCCGAGCTCGCCCATGCCGTCCGCGCCGAGGAACTGCGAGCGTTCGCCGCGCACGGTCAGCAGGTGCTGGGCGGTCTGGCAGACGTTGTCCTGCGCATGGGCATAGCCGGCGCCGTAGGCGACGCCCTCGTAGTCGGGGGCCGTGATGTGGGCGATGCCGTAGGTGGTGCGTTCGATCGTCACGCTGCGGCTGCCGGGTGCGGGCGCGCTGGCGCAGCCGGCCAGCAGGGCGGCCAGCGCGAGGGCCAGGGCGCTCGGGGCACCCAGCGGACTGTGGATCAGAGTCATGTTCGAGGCTTCGGAGTGGAAACGAGCCGTCGATTACAGGGGTGCAGGCCCCGGCCTGCGAAGGGTGCTAACCCGAGGGCGCTGTCGCCAAGGCGTCGTGCGCCTCGGCGATCTGCGCGAAGCGGCCGAGCAGCCGGGCCGCGGCCGCGGTCTCGCCCACCCGCTCGCGCAGGGCTGCCGGATCGAGGCCCTGGCGGCGCAGGTCGTCGCCCAGATGGTCGACATAGCCGCGCATGACCTCGGCATCGAACTCGGGATGGAACTGCAGGCCCCAGGCCTTGTCGCCGATGCGGAAGGCCTGGGTCGGCTCGAAGGCATTGCCGGCGAGCCGGACCGCGCCTTCGGGCAGCCGCAACGCGCTCTGCCGATGCACCACGTGGGCCTCGAAGCGTGCGGGCAGGCCGTGCATCAGCGCGTCGCCGGCGGCTTCGGGGCGGAGTTCGACCTCGACGGTGCCGATCTCCAGGCCGTCCGGATGGTCGCCGGCCTCGCCGCCGAGCGCGTCGGCCAGCAGCTGGTGTCCGAAGCAGATGCCGAGCACCGGCGTGCCACGGGCGACCAGCTGCGCGAGCCAGGCGCCGGTGGCTTCGCTCCAGGCTTCGCGGTGCGAGACCATCGCGTGCGAGCCGGTCACGATGGCGCCCGAGATCCGGGCGGGCCCGGGCAGCGTGTCGCCGCGGCGCGGGTCGAGCACGACGACCGGCAGCCGCGTGTCGCCGAGGCCCGCTGCCATCCAGTGCTCGAAGTCGCCGCGCTGTTCACGCAGGGCGTCGAAGGTCTCGCCGACCTTGATGATCGCGAGGGGGCGGGGAGGGATGTCTTCCATCCCGTGGATGATGCCGCAAACGGGCCGGACGACGCTTTCAGCGGGCCGCCGAACCGTGTTCGGCTCAATGCTCCTTCAGCGCCTCGATGACGGCCGGCACGCGCAGCGCGACCGCGGCCAACAGCGCCTGCCGCTGCGGCGCCTCGCGCCAGCGCGCTCGCGTGCCGACCTCCCATTCCGGGTGGCTGCGCGCGGGCTGCGCCGCCCGTACCAGGTCCGCCAGCGCCTGCCGGGCGGCCGCCACCGGCTCCCCGGAGCCGGCCGCGATGCGGTCGATCGCGGCATGGCCGCGCTGCTCGAGCGCCCGCAGCAACGCGATCTGCCAGGCCGCGAGCACGAACAGCACGCGGTCTTCGACCGTCAGTTCATGCACGTCGCGCAGCTTGTTGACCAGCTTGCGGCCCAGCGGCCCGAGGCCCTGCGACACCGCGCCGCCGATGGCGCCGCCGAGCGCCGCACCGGCGCCGAGCGAGAGGCCGGCCAGCGCGAGGTCGGCCACCACGCCGACCGCGGCCCCCACCGCCACGCCCTTGCCGAGCAGGATGCCGGCATCCTTCAGGGCCTCGGGATGGAAGAAATCCATGGCCCAGCGGCCTTCCAGCAGCGGCAGCGCGGCTTCGTCGGCATCGCCTTCGCGAAAGCCGTAGAGCGCCAGCAGGTCGTCGGCGCAGCGCTGCGCCTTGTCGAACACGGCCTGCTGCAAGGCGGAGATCGATCGCTGCCGGGTCGGCGCGTCTGCGAAGTCGGCGGCCGGCACGGTGCGCCGCATCGACGCGGCGTCGACCAGCAGCTCGGCGACGCGCATGCCCGCCGCCTGGCGGCGCTGCGCGAATTCCTCCTCGAGGAAGACCGCCACGCGATCGAGCCGTGCCCGCCGGTCGCGCAGCAGGGTGGCGAGGTCGCGATAGAGCTCGCGCTCGGCGCCGACGAAGGGCGCTGCCGCATCGAAGCGCACCACCACGTGCAGTCCATAGGCCGACAACAACTCTTTCCATGCGGCCTCGCGGCTGGCCGCATCGCGGACGAAATTGAGCACCGGCAGCAGCGGCCGCGCGCAGGCGTTCAGCAGCTCGATCTCGGCGCGGAACTTGGGCAGCACGGGTTCTCGCGCATCGATCACGAGGAACGCGGCTTCGACCTCGAGCAGCGCGCGCAGCACCTTCGCCTCCTGCTCGAAGACGCCATGCGCCTCGGGGCCCTGCAGGAACCGGCGGATGCGCTCGGGCGGCATCGCGGCCTTGTCGAGGCCATCGATGTGTTCGCGCAGCGCGACCGCGTCCTCGAGCCCCGGCGTGTCGAGGAAGCGAACCGCCGGCGCGCCGTCGACCTGCAGGTCGACGGCCTCGACGTGGCGCGTGGTGCCGGGGCGCTCCGAGACCTCGCCGAAGTTCACGCGCCGCGTCAGCGTGCGCAGCAGCGAGGTCTTGCCGGCGTTGGCATGGCCGACCACGGCGATGCGGATCGGGGCCGTCATGCCCAGCCGTGCAACACGGCCTCCGCTGCGTCGCCGGCGCCGAGTTCCTGGAGGCCGACATCGGCCAGCCAGGCCTGCCAGCGCAGCCGGGCCGCGGCATCCGCCGGGCCGCCGAGCAGCCACAGCCGGCATTCGCCGCACAGGGCCATCACCTCGCGCAGGAAGCGCTCCGTGCCGCGGTCGGGGCTGGACGCGGCGCGGCAGCCGACCACTGCGCGCCGCGGCCGCACGCGGGCCAGGGTGTCGAGCAGTTCGCGCCGCTGGGCCGCGCTGCCGTCGATGCGCAGCGCTTGCGCGGTCGCGATGTCGAGCCGGGCCGGGGGCCACGGCTGTTCCGGCGGCAGCTCGAACCCGATGGCGATCAGGGTGTCGGTGGTGTTGCCGGCCGACAGGTGCGACGGCGTGCCGCGAGGGATGCGGCCGGGATCGGCATCGACGATCTGCCGCGGCTCCAGCGCTTCGAAGCGTGCCAGCAGCCGTTGGAATCCGGGCTCGGAAAGATCGGGCTGCAGGCCCTTCCTGCGCAGGGCCCAGACGGCCGCGCTCAGCAGCGCGAAGGCCAGGCGCGGCAGCAGCCCGTAGACCACGATGCAGCCCGTGAGCCACAGCCCCCAGGCGCGCTGGCCCGAAGCCGCCGCCAGCGGCGACAGCACAGCCTGCGCGTCAGGCACCGGGAAGCCCAGCCAGGCCGGCGCCTGCCCGAGCGCCTGCACGCTGCGCACGAAGAAGGCGGGGTCGAGGATGGTGGTTTCCCAGTTCAGCGTGTAGCTGCGGAAGGCCAGCGCGAACAACAGTGCCGCGAGCACCGTCGCGAAGGACAGCGTCCAGATCGCATGGCTCACGAAGCCCAGCGCCCAGGGCAGCAGCCGGGCGCGCGCCAGCAGCCGCGTGGTGGCGCGCAGCAGCACCGGCGCCTGGCCGCGCCGGCCGCCGGCGACGCGGGCCGTGAGGCTCAGCCAGAGCCAGCCGAAGGAGGCCGGGAAGGCGCCGAGCGGCAGCGCCAGCCCGAGCAGCCACAGCAGCAGGGTGAGGAGGTGCAGCCCCAGCAGGCTGGCCAGCGCGACCACGACGTTGATCTGCCGCTGGCCGCCRCCGAGCACGTTGCCCGCCAGCGAAAGCCCGGCGATCACGATCAGCGCGACCAGGCCCAGCAGCACCCACGGCGCCCAGGCACGCGCCCGCGCCAGCTCGGCCTGCAGCCCGATGCGCTGCCCCAGCAGGCGTGCGCGTTCGAGGATGCGTCCGGCGGCATCGCCATGATGGCTCATGGCCTGCCGCATCGCTTGCGCATCGTCGAGCGGCCCTGCCTCTTCGACCAGCTTCACCGACTCGGTGATGACCGCGTCCTGGAACGAAGAGGGCGGCGGCGCGACGGGATTCAACGGCTTCCTTCACAACGGGGCATGGCGCCGGCGCACCGGCGTGGAGCGCGAAATTATGCCCGGCGAAGCCGCGCCGGCGGCCCACGAAAAACGGGGCCGCAAGCGACCCCGGCGGGCCCTCTCGCAGAGGGCGGAAGAAAAGAGGAACAGCCGCGGTCAGCGCAGGCCGAAGAAGGAGAGCACAGCGACCACGACCACGACCAGACCGACGATGTAAATGATGGAATTCATGGTGGAAATCCTCTTTGTTGAAGATGAATCCAATGTGGCAGCACGCGGTGGATCCGATGTCGGCGGCCGTCACGGCCCACTGTAGGACGCGCGAGTCAGACCGTCGACGGTTCCCGCAGGGCGCCGCTTTCTTCGTCGTCGCCATCTTCGTCCCCGTCACCGAGGAAGCCCCCGCTCTGGTGCGCCCAGAGCCGGGCGTAGAGGCCGCCCCTGGCCAGCAGCGCCTTGTGGTCGCCTTCCTCGACCACGCGGCCGTTGTCGAGCACGATCAGCCGGTCCATCGCCGCGATGGTGGAGAGGCGGTGCGCGATCGCGATCACGGTCTTGCCTTCCATCAGGCGGTACAGGCTGGCCTGGATTGCGGCCTCGACCTCGGAATCGAGCGCGCTGGTGGCTTCGTCGAGCAGCAGGATCGGCGCGTCTTTCAGCATCACGCGGGCGATCGCGATGCGCTGGCGCTGGCCGCCCGACAGCTTCACGCCGCGCTCGCCCACGTGCGCCTGGTAGCCGCGCCGGCCATTCGCATCGCCCAGCGTCTGGATGAAGTCGTGCGCCTCGGCGCGGTCGGCGGCGGCGCGGATCGCGGCCTCGCCGGCATCGGGCCGGCCGTAGGCGATGTTGTCGGCCACCGAGCGATGCATCAGCGAGGTGTCCTGCGTCACCATGCCGATGTGCGCGCGCAGGCTGTCCTGCGTGACGTGGGCGATGTCCTGGCCGTCGATCAGGATGCGGCCGCTTTCCAGGTCGTGGAAGCGCAGCAGCAGGTTCACCAAGGTCGACTTGCCGGCACCCGAGCGGCCGACCAGTCCGATCTTCTCGCCGGGCCTGACGGTGAGGCTCAGGTCGTCGATCACGCGGCGGCCGGCCTTGCCGTAGCGGAAGCTCGCATGCGCGAAGCGCACTTCGCCGCGCGGGACGTCGAGGGTCTTCGCGTCGGCGGCGTCGAGCACCGTGCGTGGCCGCGACAGCGTGTTCATGCCGTCCTGCACCGTGCCGATGTTCTCGAACAGGCTGGTCATCTCCCACATGATCCAGTGCGACATGCCCTGCAGCCGCAAGGCCATCGCAGTGGCGGCGGCCACCGCGCCGACGCCGACCGCGCCCTGCGACCAGAGCCACAGCGCCATGCCCGCCATGCCGGCGGTCAGGCCCATGCTCAGCGTATGGTTGACGATCTCGAAGGCGCTCACGAGCCGCATCTGGGCATAGCCGGTGCCCATGAACTCCTTCATGGCCGAGCGCGCGAAGCCGGCCTCGCGCTGGGTGTGCGAGAACAGCTTGACGGTGGCGATGTTGGTGTAGGCGTCGGTCACGCGCCCGGTCATCGAGGCGCGTGCGTCGGCCTGCGCCTTGCCCACTTTGCCGAGGCGCGGCACGAAGAAGACCAGCGAGCCGATGTAGAGCGCCAGCCAGACCAGGAAGGGCAGCATCAGCTGGCGGTCGAGCACCGCCGCCAGCACGATCATGGTGGCGACGTAGACGACCATCGCGACCAGCACGTCGGCCAGCACGAAGATCGTCTCGCGCACCGCCAGCGCGGTCTGCATGACCTTGGCCGTGATGCGGCCGGCGAACTCGTCCTGGTAGAAGGCCATGCTCTGGCCGAGCATCAGGCGGTGGAAGTTCCAGCGCAGCCGCATCGGCAGGTTCACCGCCAGCGTCTGGTGCTTGACGATGGTCTGCAGCGCCACCACGCCGATGCTCGCGGCCAGCGCGAAGCCGAGCCACATCAGCGTGGTGCCGCGCTCTTCCCAGAGGCGCGCGGGAACCTGGCCGCCGAGCCAGTCGACGATGCGTCCGAGCATCGCGAACAGCAGCGCCTCGAAGGCCGACATCGCGGCCGTCAGCAGCGCCATCGCGGCGATCTTGCCGCGCAGGCCACGGGTGCAGGCCCACAGGAAGGCGAGGAGGCCGCGCGGCGGCAGTTCGGGTTCGGCGGCGGGATAGGCGGGAAGAAGTTTTTCGAAGTAGCGAAACAAGGCGGACGGTCTCCAATGAGGCGTCACTGTAGCGGCGGGCAAGCGACTGCGCACGCCAGGGGGCTTGCGCCGCGACGTTTCGTGGGGGCTACTCGGACGCGCCCAGGCGCTGGCCGACGAAGTCGATGAAGCTGCGCAGCTTGGGCGCCATGTACTGCCGGCTGGTGTAGACCGCGAACAGGGTCACCGCCGGTGCCTTGTAGTCCGGCACCAGCCGCAGCAGCCGGCCCTGCGCGAGGTCGTCATCGATCAGCCACTCAGGCAGGAAGGACATGCCGATGCCCGAGCGCACCGCATGCAGGGTCAGCGTGGTGTCGTCCGACTTCATCACCGGCCGCAGCCGCAGCGGCGCCTGGCGGCCCTTGCCGTCCTTGAGCGCCAGGCCCTCGATGCGCACGTAGCTCGGCACGATGGCGTCGAGCTTCGCCAGGTCGGCGGGCACGGCCGGCATGCCGGCGCGTTCGATGCAGGCGGGCGACGCCACCAGGTGGAACTGCAGCGTGCACAGCGGCCGTGCGATCAGGGCCGGCGAGAGTTCCTGCGCGGCCCGCAGCGCGAGGTCGTAGCCGTCGGCCGCGAGGTCGACCTTGCGGTTCTCCAGGTGCATGTCGACCAGCACCTCGGGACAGCGTTCCCGGTAGCCGGCCAGCACGGCAGCGAAGCGCGGGGTGGCGCACCACACGGGCGCGCTGACCTTGAGCTGGCCGCGCGGCACCTCGTTCTTCTGGCCGATCGCGTTCTCGGCGGCGTCGAGCAGGTCGAGCGCGCGGCGGCTCTGCTCGTACCAGGCCTGGCCGGCCTCGGTCAGGCTCAGGTGCCGGCTGGATCGATGCAGCAGGCGGGCGCCCAGCGATTTCTCGAGTTGCGCCACATGCTTGCTGGCCATCGGCGCCGAGATTGCGAGGCGCCCGGCGGCGGCGGCGAAACTGCCCGATTCCACCACCTCCCTGAAGACCCGAAGACTGGTCAGGCGGTCCATCGATGATTTCCTCCTGGGAAACGAATCGATGAATCCTAGCCTATCGATTTCTCTGTGGGAAATCCTTAGACTGGCGCTCAAGGAGCATTCCATGCGCACCACTTCGACACTGCCCACCTATTTCATCTCGCACGGCGGCGGCCCCTGGYCCTGGATGAAGAAGGAGATGGGCCATGCCTACGACCGCCTCGAAGCCGCGCTGGCCGACATGCCGCGCCAGATCGGCCGCACGCCGGCTGCGATCCTCATGGTGTCGGCGCATTGGGAGGAGCCCGCCTTCACCGTGATGGGCAACCCGCGCCCGCCGATGATCTACGACTATGGCGGCTTCCCTGCCCACACCTACCAGATCCACTACGACGCGCCCGGTTCCCCCGAGCTGGCGCGCCGCGTGCAGTCGCTGGTCGACGCGGCCGGCCTGCCCGCTGCACTCGACGCCGAGCGCGGCTTCGACCACGGCACCTTTTCGCCGATGGCCGCGATCTACCCGCAGGCCGAGGTGCCGGTGGTGCAGCTGTCGCTGCGGCGCGGACTCGATCCGGCGGAGCACATCGCGCTGGGCCGTGCGATTGCGCCGTTGCGCGACGAGAACGTGCTGATCGTCGGCAGCGGCCTGAGCTATCACAACCTGCGCAACTTCGGTCCGCAGGCGCGCGATGTGTCGAAGGCCTTCGACGACTGGCTCGATGCGGCCATGGTTCGCAGCACGCCGCCGCAACGGGTCGAGCATCTGCTGCAATGGTCGGCGGCACCCGCGGCCCGGATCGCGCACCCGCGCGAGGAGCACCTGATCCCGTTGATGGTCGCGGTCGGTGCGGCAGAAGGCGAAGCGGGCGAGCGCATCTACCACGAGGATGCGTTCATGGGCGGGATCTCGGTGTCGAGCTTCCGCTTCGGGAAAGCGGCGGCCTGAACGCCGGGGTGGCAGGCGGCACAATCGGCCGGTGCCCTATTTCTCGACCTTCGATCCGCGGGCGGAAGCCGATGCGCTCGCGTTGATCGCGCGCATCGACGCGCTGTCCACCTCTCACGACGCCGAACACGACGGCGTGCGCGTGCGCTGGCGCTGCTTTGGCAGCGACGACACGCACCCGCCATTGGTGCTGCTGCACGGCGGCCATGGCAGCTGGATGCACTGGCTGCGCAATGTCGAGGCGCTGTCGGCCTCGCACACGCTGTGGCTGCCCGACATGCCGGGCTTCAACGAATCCGACGCACCGTCGAAGCCGGCGGCCGGCCAGGCCGCGGTCGACCCGTTGCTCGAGGCGCTCTCCGGAACGCTCGACAGCCTGATCGGCGCGCAGACGGACATCGACCTCGGCGGCTTCTCGTTCGGCGGCCTGGTCGCGGCCAAGTTCGGCCAGCGCCGCGGGCATATCCGGCGCCTGGCCCTGGTGGGCAGCGGCGGCCACGGCACGCTGCGGCGCATGACGGTGGAGATGATCAACTGGCGCGCCGCCGAGGACCGCGACCAGGAGCGCGGTGCGCTGCTGCACAACCTGGCCGCCCTGATGCTGCACGACAAGGCGGCCATCGATGCGCTGGCCTTCGCGATCCACGACATCTCCTGCCACGGCACGCGCTTTCGCAGCAAGGAGGTCTCGCAGTCCGGCGGGCTGCAGGCCGCGCTCGATGCGATCGGTGGGCCGCAATTGCTGCTCTGGGGCGAGCACGACGTGACGGCCGATTCGCGGCCCCTGGTGGCACAACTCGTCGCCGGTCATCCTGAGCGCAAAGGCGTGGTGATCGACGGCGCCGGGCATTGGGCTCAGTTCGAGCGGGCGGATGCGTTCAACGCGGCGCTGCTGAGCTTCCTGGATTGAAGAGGCTCAAAGAGGCAGCGAAGCCGCGTTGCGCCGCCAGAACTCGGCGTCCGGAAACGTACCCGCACCGGCCGCCGCGTTGTCCGCCATGTGCTCGGGCCGGCTGGTACCGGGAATGGTGCAGGTCACGGCCGGGTGGCTCAGCACGAACTTGAGCAGCACCTGGGCCCAACTCGTACAGCCGATCTCGGCGGCCCAGGCCGGCAGGGGCTTGTCGCGCAGTCGCCGCAGCAATCCGCCGCCACCGAAAGGCAGGTTGACGATCACCGCCACGCCGCGCTCGGCGGCCAGCGGCAGCAGGCGCCGGGCCGCTTCGCGCTCATCGATCGAGTAGTTGATCTGCAGGAAGTCGAGCTTCTCGGCGCGCAGCACCGCCTCGACCTCGGCATAGGCCGAGGCCGTGTAGTGCGTGATGCCGATGGTGCGCACGCGGCCCTGGTCCTTCCAACCGCGCAAGGTCTTGAGGTGGGTGCGCCAGTCGACCAGGTTGTGCACCTGCATCAGGTCGATGCGATCGGTGCGCAGGCGCTGGAAGGACTGCTCCATTTGGGCGATGCCGGCGTCGCGGCCGGAGGTCCAGACCTTGGTGGCGAGGAAGGCTTTGGCGCGCTGGTTGGCGGCGGCCAGCAGGTCGCCGGTCACGGCCTCGGAGCGGCCATACATCGGCGAGCTGTCGAGTACCGTGCCGCCGGCGGCGAACAGTGCATCGAGAACGCCGGGCAGGCGCTGGTATTCGGCGCTGCCGGCAACGACGTCGAAGCCGATCCAGGTGCCGCAGCCGACCACGGGAAGGGCTTCGCGCGTGGCGGGGATGGGGCGGGTGTTCATGCGTCGGACTCCCGGGGACTGGGCGGCGGCGGGTCGCGGCAAGGCGGCGGAAAGCGAGAGCGCTGCGGCCAGGCGAAGCAACTCGCCGCGGGTGAGGGTGGGCGAAGAAGGCACTCGGAATATGTACTCCATCGGCGCCAGGCGCGCTGGGGTGTCTGCTTTCCCCCGTACTTACAAAAATCTTCCACGATGGCTGAATACTGTATAAAAATACAGTCATCAATTCATCATGGGCCTCCCTTCCCTCGACTCTTTTTCCTCCTCCGCGCGCCACGGGATGTGGCGCGCGGACGAGCTCAGCCTGGCCGACGCGCAGGTCATCGGCACCGGCCATGCCGCGCTCGACGCCCAACTGCCCGGCGGCGGCTGGCCGGTCGGGGCGATGACCGAGTTGCTGCAGTCCGCCCCCGAGGCGCATGCGTGGCAGTTGCTGCTGCCCGCACTGGCCCGGGCCGTGCAGGGCGGCACCGGTCCGGTCGCGCTGATCGGCGCACCTCACGAACCTTTCGGGCCTTCGCTGGCGGCTGGCGGCCTGCCGGTCGAATCGCTGCTGTGGATCCGCAGCGAGGCCTCGGCCGCGCGGCTCTGGGCCTGCGAGCAGGCGTTGCGCTGCGCCGACGTCGCCGCCGTGCTGGCCTGGCTGCCGCAGGCGCGGGTGGGCGAATTGCGGCGGCTGCAACTGGCGGCGGCCCAGCACGAATCGCTGCTGTTCGTCTTTCGGCCCGCATCCGTGGCGGCCTCCACCTCGCCGGCACGCCTGCGGCTGCAACTGGTGGCCGGCGAGCACGACCGCACGCAGATCGATGTCCACATCCTCAAGCGCCGCGGTCCGCCGCTGGCTTCGCCGATCCGGCTGCCGGCACGCAGCCAGCGCATGACGGCGCTGCTCGCCGCGAGCCAGTTGCGGCGCAAGCTGCTGCGGCAGCAGGAGGGCGCCGCGCAAGAGGGCCAAGGCGCCACGGTGGTGCGCCTCGACTTCCAGCAGAGAGCCGGCCATGCACTGGATCGCATTGCGGTGGCAGCCTGACCCGCAAGCCGAGGCGCTTCCTCCGTCCCCCGAAGCACTCGGCTGGTGGGCCCTGCAGTTCACGCCGCGCGTCGCCTGGGTCGACGAAGCGCTGCTGCTCGAGGTGTCGGCCTGCGAGCGCCTGTGGGGCGGCCGGCTCGGCTTGATGCGCCAGATCGCGAACCTCAATCCGGCGGCGCCGCAGCGCCTGCGGCAGGCGCAGGGCGCGACCAGCCTGGTCGCACTCGCGCGGCTGCGGATGTTTGCGCGCGGCCAGCAGCCACCGGCCGATCTGCCCGCGGGCCTGCCGCTCGACACGCTGAGCGCCGCGCGCGAGCACCTCGACGTGCTGGCGCACCTGGGCTGCCGCAGCTGGGGCGACGTGGCGGCGCTGCCGCGCGGCGGCCTCGTGCGCCGCTTCGGCAAGGAACTGCGCGCGGCACTCGATGCGGCCTGGGGCTTGCGGCCCGAAAGCCATCGCTGGCTCACGCTGCCCGAGGTGTTCGAGCAGAAGCTCGAACTGCCCGCGCTGGCCGAGGGCGCCAGCGAGCTCATGTGGTCGGCCAACCGCCTGCTCGCGGCGCTGCAGATCTGGCTGCGCGCACGGCAGCGCGGTGCGGTGGCGCTCGAGCTGCAATGGACGCTCGACCTCAAGCGCTTCAACGGCGTCGACCTGCCACCGCACCAGCAGATCGTGGTGCGCACGGCAGAGCCGACCCAGGACATGGTGCACCTGCGCCGCCTGATGGCCGAGAAACTCGCGCTCGCCACGCTGGCCGCGCCCGCGAGCTGGCTGCGCCTGCGCACCCTCGACACCACGCCCTGGGCCGGTGCCAGCACCAGCTTCCTGCCCGAGGACAACCGCAAGGGCGACAAGCTGCACGAACTGGTCGAGCGGCTCAGCGCGCGGCTCGGTCCGCAGCAGGTGCTGCGCGCGGTGGCACAGGCCGATCACCGGCCGGAGCGCCGCCAGGCCTGGGAGCCGGCGCTGCGCACGGCGGGCAAGGCCGTGGCGGCGTCATCGCCGTCCCCGGCCGACGCGATCTATCCGGCCTGGCTGCTGTCCAAACCCCTGCGCCTCGAGATGGACGGCGAGCGTCCCTGCTACCGCGGACTGCTGCGCAAGCTGATCGGACCCCAGCGGGTCGAGGCCGGCTGGTGGGGCGGCGTGGGGGAGGGCGGACAGCCCGCGGTGCGCGACTACTACGTCGCCGAGAGTCCCGAAGCCGGCCTGGTCTGGATCTTCCGCGAGCGCCCGAGCGCCTGCTTTTCAGAGGGCGAGGTGTGCTGGTACCTGCAAGGCCTCTATGCCTGACATGTGGCTCGCCCCCAGGTYGCCCGACACGAAGTGCGGGCAACCTGGGGGCGAGCCATGATGTATGCCGAACTGCATAGCGTCACCAACTTCAGCTTCCAGCGCGGCGCCTCCACGCCGGAGGAACTGGTCGAGCGCGCCTACCACCTCGGCTATGCGGCGCTCGCGATCACCGACGAGTGCTCGGTGGCCGGCGTGGTGCGGGCCTATGTGGGCTTGCGCGAGCTGCCCGCCAAGCTCGACGCCTACGAGCGTGAGCATCCCGAGGAGCAGCCGATTCCGCGCCACCCGGATTTCCGGCTGCTGTTCGGCAGCGAGTTCCGCTTCGAGCGCTTCCGGCTGGTGGTCATCGCCAACGACACCGAAGGCTGGGGCAACCTCTGCGAATTCATCACCGCGGCGCGCAACACCGAGTTGCCCAAGGGCGAGTACCGCGTGAGCTGGGAAGGCAGCGACGTGGCCTCGCTGCGGCACTGCCAGATTCTCTTCGTGCCGGATCGCAAGCCCGGCGAGACGGTCGACGCCGATGCGCTGCACGACGACCTGATGGCCGCCAAGGCGTTGTTCGACGGCAATCTCTGGCTGGCCCTGGAACTGCTCAACGAACTCGACGACGACCTCTGGTTCGTCGCGCTGGTCGAGGCGGGCCGGCGTGCCGGCGTGCCGCTGGTGGCGGCCGGCGACGTCCACATGCATTCGCGCAAGCGCAAGCCGCTGCACGACGTGCTGACCGCGGTGCGCGAAGGCAAGACCGTGGCCGAATGCGGCTTTGCATTGCAGTCCAACGCCGAGCGCTATCTGCGGCCGCGCGTGCGGCTGGCCGGGCTCTATGCGCACGGCATGCTCGCGAACACCCTCGAAGTGGCCGATCGCTGCCGCTTCGATCCCCGGGTGATCCGAGAGAACTACAAGTACCCGCTCGAAAGCGTGGGCATCGACGAGACACCGGCGCAGACGCTGGCGCGAAAGACCTGGGAAGGGGCGCTCAAGAGATACCCGCTCGAAAGATTCGCCTCGGGCATTCCCGAGAGGGTGTGCCGTCAGGTCCAGCACGAGCTCGCGCTGATCCACGAACTCGAGTACGAAATGTTCTTCCTCACGGTCGAGGACATCGTGCGCTTCGCCCGCTCTCGAAATATCCTTTGCCAGGGCCGCGGCTCCTCGGCCAACTCGGCGGTCTGCTACTGCCTCGGCATCACCGCGATCCCGCCCGAAAAAGGCACCCTGCTGTTCGAGCGCTTCCTGAGCCGCCATCGCCAGGAGCCGCCCGACATCGATGTCGACTTCGAGCACCAGCGGCGCGAAGAGGTTATCCAGTACATCTACGAGAAGTACGGTCGCGAACGCGCCGCCATCGCCGCGGTCGTGATCTGCTATCGCTCGCGCAGTGCGTTGCGCGACGTCGGCAAGGCGCTCGGCATCGATGCCCGGCTGGTCGACGAATTCGCCAAGGACCACTACTGGTTCGACGAGACCGTGCTCGGCGAGCAGTTGCAGGCGGCGGCCGAGCGCGCCGGCGTGCAGGAGGACGCGCTCAAGCTGCAGCAGTGGATCGATCTCAGCTGCGCCCTCAAGGGCTTCCCGCGCCACCTGAGCCAGCACGTCGGCGGCTTCGTGCTGACCCACACCCGGCTCACGCGGCTGGTGCCGGTCGAGAAGGCCTCGATGAAGGACCGCTCGGTCATCCAGTGGGAGAAGGACGACCTCGAGGCGATCGGCATGCTCAAGGTCGACGTGCTCGCGCTCGGCATGCTGAGCGCCATCCGTCGCGGGCTTGACCTGATGAATCGCTGGCGCGGAACGACGCTGGAGATGCACCAGGTGCCGAACGACGATCCAAAGGTGTTCGAGATGATCTGCGACGCCGACACCGTCGGTGTGTTCCAGATCGAGAGCCGGGCCCAGATGTCGATGCTGCCGCGCCTCAAGCCCCGCACCTATGAAGACCTGGTGATCGAGGTCGCGATCGTCCGACCCGGGCCGATCCAGGGCGGCATGGTGCATCCCTATTTGAAGCAGCGCGAGCGAGTGAGCAAGGGGCTGCCGATCCATTACGAGAAGGAAGAGCTGAGGCCTGCGCTGGAGCGCACGCTGGGCGTGCCGATCTTCCAGGAGCAGGTGATGCAGATCGCGATGATCGCGGCCGAATTCACGGCCGACGAGGCCGATCAATTGCGGCGGGCCATGGCCGCCTGGAAGCGCAAGGGCGGCCTCGAGAAATTCCACAGGAAGCTCGTGGACGGAATGGTTCATAGAGATTACCCGCCCGCCTTCGCCGAAGCGATCTTCAAGCAGATTCTCGGCTTCGGCGACTACGGCTTTCCCGAAAGCCATGCGGCCAGCTTCGCGCTGCTGGTCTGCGTCAGCGCCTGGCTCAAGCGCCACGAGCCCGCCTGCTTCCTGGCCGCGCTGCTCGATGCCCAGCCGATGGGCTTCTACAGCCCTTCGCAGCTGGTGCAGGATGCGCGCCGCCATGGCGTCGAGGTGCGGCCGGTCGATGTCACGGCCAGCGACATGGACAGCACGATCGAAGCGCGCGCCCCCGATGCGCCGCGTGCGCCGCCCGGCACCGATGCGCGCCATGCCGAACGGCTGGGCAACGCGAACCAGCCGGCCGTGCGCCTGGGCCTGAAACGCGTCGGCAGCCTCAGCAAGGCCGGCGCCGAGCGCTTGCTCGAGGCGCGCGCCCAGGCGCCATTCACCAGCACCGAGGACCTGGCACTGCGCGCCGAGCTCGACGCCAGGGACATGGCGGCGCTGGCCGCGGCCGATGCCCTGATGTCGCTCTCGGGCCATCGCCGGCAGCAGGTGTGGGATGCGACCGCGCAGCGCCGGGCACCGGCCTTGCTCAAGGGCGTGCCGATCGACGAGCCTGCGCTGCGATTGCCCGCGGCGTCCGAAGGCGAGGAGATCGTCGGCGACTACGCCTCGCTCGGCCTCACGCTGCGCCGCCATCCGCTGGCGCTGCTGCGTTCGCGGCTGGCGCGCATGCAACTCATGAGCGCGGAGCAGCTGCGCCCGCTGCCCAGCGGCCGGACCGTGCGGGCCTGCGGCATCGTCAAGGGCCGCCAGCGGCCGCAGACCGCCAACGGCACGATCTTCGTCACGCTCGAGGACGAGACCGGCAACGTCAACGTGATCGTCTGGAGCCACGTGGTCGAGGCCTGGCGCGAGCCGCTGCTCAAGTCGCAGCTGCTGGCGGTGCAGGGCACCTGGCAGCGCGACGTCGACAGCGGCGGCGAGGTGCGCCACCTGGTGGCGACCGGCTTCAGGGACCTCACGCCGCTGCTGGGACGGCTGGCGCAGAGCAACACGAGCCGTGACTTCCACTGACATCCGGGGTCGCGTCCGGCGCTGTCCCAGGCCGCGATATTCATGCGCAGGAAGCATCAATATGCGGCGCCGATTTCATCGGGGGAAGAGGCGTTGCGGACATAGCATCGATGCACGGAGTGCAATGATGATCGCGAACATTCAAGGCCCGGAATTCGATGCCATCGGCGAGTTTTTCCAGCGCAGCGTCGAGCACAGGTACCGCGACTGGGACCTGTGCGCCAACCTCGCCCATTGGGCCAGCGTGGCGGCGGGTGTCGCGATGATGGTGGCCGCCGGATTGGATCTGTTCTAGCAGAGCCGTGGGGTTTCGTCATCGAAGCGCTTTTCGCTAACCTGTCGCCATGACCGCATCCGCCTTGCAGCGCGCCGGCGCCGGCACGCCCATCGGGCCGCCGCCGCCGGCACCCGACCTCCCGACGCCGCCCTCGACGTCGCCGCCGCCCGCGCCCGTGGTGGACCCGCCACCGTCGGACC
>NZ_JBFUCJ010000045.1:0-47207 GCF_056405295.1 Variovorax sp. P1_H2
GTTCAGCACATTGCCGACCGAGTCCTTGATCACTTTTTTGCTGTCATCGGCCGCACCCTCGGCGGCGGCAGCCACCGCGGGCCATTCGTGGCCGCATTCGGGGCAGACCAGGTTCAGGCCGTCCTCGTAGGTGTATTCAGAATTGCATTGGGGACAGGGCGCTAGGGTGCTCACGGCAGAAGGTCTTTTTCGTATCGGGTTGGGGGGCGTGGATCATAGGTTCTTTGATCGCGCCGCCCCCCCGCTATCCCCTCAAGCCAGCTTGAAAGGCAGCTCCCGCACCGGCTTGCCCGTGATCGCCGCCACCGCATTCGCAAACGCCGGCGCGAGCGGCGGCAGCCCCGGCTCGCCCATGCCCGTAGGCGCATCCGCACTGGGCACCGTGTACACCGCAATCTGCGGCATGTCCGTGATGCGGGGCACCACGAAGTCCCCAAAATTGCTCTGCTGCACCACCCCGTCCTTCAGCGTGATCGCCGCGCCGGGCAGGCACATCGACAGGCCCATCACCGCCGCACCCTGCACCTGCGCTTCCACGCTTTTCGGGTTGACCACCAGGTTGCAGTGCACGCCCGCAGTCACGTTGTGCAGCGTGGGCGTGCCGTCCTTCACCGAGGCTTCGACCACATACGCCACCACCGAGTTGAAAGACTCGTGCACCGCCACGCCCCAGGCCCGGCCCGCTTCGAGCTTCTTCTTGCCGTAGCCGGACTTGTCCACGGCGAGCTGCAGCGCCGCCTTGTGCCGCGGGTGCTGGTCGCCAATGAGCTTCATGCGGTAGGCCACCGGGTCCTGCTTGGTCGTACGGGCGATCTCGTCGAGCAGCGTCTCCATGACGAAGGCGGTGTGGGTCGAGCCCACGCTGCGCCACCACAGCACCGGCACGTTGAGCTTGGGGTGGTGCACCGTGAGCCGCATCGGCAGCGCGTACGGCTCCTTCATGCCCTCGACGGCGGTGCCGTCGATGCCGTCCTTGACCATCATCGGCTCGAACATGCTGCCCATCAGCAGCGACTGGCCGACGATGACGTGGTCCCAGCCCGTGACCTTGCCTTGCGCATCGAAGCCGATTTTCGCGGTGTGCAGATGCATTGGACGGTAGTAGCCGCCCTTGATGTCGTCTTCGCGGCTCCACAGCGTGCGGATCGGCGCCTTGATGCCCGCCGCCTGCGCGGCCTTGACGACGGTGCAGGCCTCGACCACGAAGTCGCTGGTCAGCAAGCCGCGACGGCCGAAGCCGCCGCCCGCCATCTGCACGTTGACCTTGACGTTCTCGGGCGGCACGCCCAGCACCTTCGCGGCCGCCATGCCGTCGATGCCCGGCATCTGCGTGCCGGTCCACACTTCGGCCTTGCCGCCGGCCAGGCTCACGGTGCAGTTGAGCGGCTCCATCGGCGCGTGCGCGAGGTAGGGGAAGACGAACTCGGCGTTGATCTTGTGCGGCGCGTCGGCGAGCTTCGAGACATCGGCGTCGTACTTGCGCTTGCCCGGCTGGGTCGCGAGCTCGCGGTACTGCACCAACTGCTTCTCGCTGTCGACCTTCTCGACCGCGCTGGTGTCCCATTCGATCTTGAGCGCATCGCGGCCCTGCTTGGCGGCCCAGTAGCCATCGGCGACCACGGCCACGCCTTCGGCGCCGCGGTCGAGCGGCACGCGCAGCACGGCCTTGACGCCCTTGACCGCCTTCGCCGCGCTGTCGTCCACCGACTTGAGCTTGGCCCCGAACACCGGCGGATGCGACACCACGGCGGTCAGCATGCCGGGCAGCGCCATGTCGATGCCGTAGCTCTGGTGGCCGCTGGACTTGGCCTGCGCATCGAGCCGGCCGGTGGGCTTGCCGATGAGGCGGAAGTCCTTCGGGTCCTTGAGCTTGACCGCGTCGGGCACCGGCAGCTTCATCGCCGCTTCGGCCAGTTCGCCATAGCTGAGCTTCTTGCCGCCGGGGCCGATGACGACGCCGTCGCGCGTCTGCAGCGTCGCGGCATCGACCTTCCACTTGGCGGCCGCCGCGCCGACCAGCATGGCGCGCGTGCGGGCGCCGAGTTCGCGGTACTGCGTGTACGAGTTCTTGATCGAGCCCGAGCCGCCCGTGATGTGCATGCCGAACATGGGATCGACATACGCCGGGTCATTGCTGCCGTGCACGCTCTTGACCTTCGACCAGTCGGCGTCGAGTTCTTCGGCCAGGATCATCGGCAGGCCGGTCTGCACGCCCTGGCCGAAGTCGAGCCGGTTGATGGTGATGGTGGTGGTGCCGTCGCGGTCGATGCGCACGAAGGCCGACGGCTGCTGCAGCGGCTTCAGGCCTGCGGGCTTGGCCGGTGCTGCGCCGGGTGCGGCCGCCGCGCCCTTGTCCTGCGCCAGCACGGCCGCCGGGAAGACGCCGAGCGCGAAGCCGCCCGCCGCCGTGAGCTTGAGGAAGCTGCGGCGCGGGAGGCCTTGGGGTTCGGCGTCTTCATCGTCGCGCGTCGTCATCAGGGCGCGCAGGTTGGCGGGCARCTCGAAAGTGATCGGGTCGAACTTCATGGTGATCCCCTTGTTCTTCAAGCCAGGGCCTTGGCGGCGTCGGCGACGGCGGCGCGGATGCGCGCGTAGGTGCCGCAGCGGCAGATGTTGCCGGCCATGGCCGAATCGATGTCGGCAGCGCTGGGCTGCTTGCCGGGCGCGACCGTCTTGAGGAAAGCGGTGGCCGACATGATCTGCCCGCTCTGACAGTAGCCGCACTGCGCCACGTCATGCTTGACCCAGGCGTCGTGAACGGCCTTGCCGACCTTGTCGCCGCCGTCGGTGACCGCTTCGATGGTGGTGATCTTCTGGCCCGCCGCGGCCGAGATCGGCGTCACGCACGAGCGGATCGGCTGGCCATTGAGATGCACCGTGCAGGCGCCGCACAGCGCCGCGCCGCAGCCGAACTTGGTGCCGGTCATGCCGAGCGTGTCGCGCAGGGCCCAGAGGATCGGGGTGGAGGGATCGGCATCGACCTGCCGGTCCTTGCCGTTGATGTGGAGGGTGGTGGTCATGGTGGGGCTCTCTCTTGGATGAATATTAGTTCGGCCAAACAATAGACCTGTGGCCTTGGCAGGTCAAGCGGTTTCAGGCTTTGATGCCGTCCCAGCAGAGCCCGAAGGCCATCGCCAGGTTGGCGTCGGTGCGCTTGAGCGCACCGGAGCGCAGCAGGTTGGCGGTCTCGCGCACCGAGCCGCCGAAGCTGTTGATCAGCAGCACGGTGGGCACGTCTTTCAATATCTGCTGCGCCTTGGCGCTCTCGATCAGGTCGATCCAACCCTTGATGAGCCGGGCCGAGAGGTTGCGGCTCTCTTCACTGAACCAGGGGGAGTTGTAGTACTGCTCGATGAACACGACCTGCGCATAGTGCGTGAGGCGGTGCTCGAGCCAGTTCATCCACATGTGCTGGAAGCGGCTACGAAACGGCGCCTTCGGGTCGTCGCCCTGCAGGAGGCTGGCGGTGGTCGCCGTCTTGGCCTGCTCGTAGAGCGCGACCATCAGCTCTTCCTTCGACTTGAAGTAGACGTACAGCGTGCCCGTGGCCAGCCCCGCCTCGCGCGCGATGGCCGCCATGGTCAGCCCGCTCAGGCCGGTCTGCTCGACCAGCGTGAAGGTGGCCTCGGCGATGGCGCGGAGCTTTTCTTCGTCCTTGGGTTTCACGGGGCGATCTTAATGCTTCCCGGGATTTTCGTGAACAATTATTCACTCAAAGGTGCCAGGGAGAGGGCGCGCGGCAAGCAGATGTTGCAGTCTGCTGCTTTCCCCCTGCAGCAATTCAGCCGAGAAATTTGAAACTTCGCGGGCCTCCGGATCGCGTGGATCGCAGGCCTCGCCTGGTCCTGGTGGTGGTTGGCGCCCCGATGTGCCAGGGGTTGGCCTGAAGTGCCAATGCCGATCCCAAGCAAGAAGCCATCGACCCCCGAGTCACTTTCGACCGGGGGTGGTTATTCTTGGCGCTACGACACCTCTGCCACCCTCGGAACCTTCCAACTGCCGTCAATGATGGACGGTCGCTGCTCGTTCGGCCAGTACATGCGCAACATCAGGATGAAATTGTCCTTGGGTGCGGGCAGCCAGTTCGATTCTTTGTCGGTGCCCGGGGATTCGTTCTGGATGTAGAGATCGATGGACCCATCGGGGTTGGTCTTGAACTTGCTGCGCTGGCTCACTGTGTAGCGATTGAGCGGATTCACGACGAAAAAGTACTTGTCGTTGTACATCGTCAGCGACCAGAAGCCTTTGACGGGGGGCAACTCTCCCTTGTTGAAGCGCATGACGTACTTCTTGTCGCCGCTGAATTTCTTCAGGATGTCCGGGCCTTCGGAGAACGGATAGATCGCGTCCTGCGGACGGTTCGCACCCAGACCGATCCAGGTGACCAGCGCCCGTTGCCTGTACTGCGTGCCATACAAGCCCGTCTTGGTCGAAAAGAACCAGCCATCCTCGAGCTTGGCATCGCCGGCCAGCAGCCCCTCCTTCTGCCAGGCAATGATCTTGTCCTGCGCCGGCTTGGGCGAGGCCGCGATGCCCTTGACGGCAGCCGGATCGAGCTTGGAAGGGTCGAAGTCCTGGCCGGGGACGATTCCGATGGTGGCGAGCTTCGCGACCATGGGCGCGTCCTCGGCTGTGGGAGGGTTGGTCTTCAGGAGTTGCGCGAAGAGCTTGAAGAAGGCCATCGCGTCCATGGCATTGACCTGCTCGCGCACGGGCGTCTTGGTGTCGATGCTCGGATCGATGACACCCGCGGGCGGCGTGTACGGCTTGCCGTACGAGCTCAACGGCACAGCCGAGACCTTGTCCTGCGCCGCGTGGACCAGCCTGTAGTCCTCCGGCGTGCCGGTGCAGTAGATACGGCCGAGGATCCAGACCAAGCCTGTGGACGACTTGTACTCGGTCACGCCGGGCGGAAGCGTGCCCTTCCAGCCGGGGCCGGTGATCGCGTACTTCTGCGGACCCGTTCCCGTCGTGCGCTTGCCGGGATCCTGAAAGACATTGGTCCAGCCATCGAGCATCGGGAACAGGAAATAGCGGCCCTTCATGTCCGGGACGCTCACGATCCACGGTTCCCTGGAAACATCCAACCACGCAACCGTGTAGAGGGTGTCGGCATTGGGCGCCGTGACCGACGTGAACGACGGATCGGGATACGTGCGCAACCTCGCGAACTGCCCCATCGGCGCACCGCGATGTCCTTCGTCCTTGGTGACGTTGGTGCTCACGCGCCGCGTCAGTTCCATCGTGACCAGCGGATAGGCGTACATGTAGGCGTCGATCGCCGTCTCCCGCGCTTCCCTCTCCTTGAACGGCGCTTCCAGCGCACTCGCGCCTTTATCGGCCGTCTGGGCCAATTTTGCTTCCTGCTGACTCCCGCATGACGCGAGCATCGTTAGGGCAACTGCAGTCGCGGCAATGGACGCAAAAAGACTACGCTTCATTTTCCACCTCCAGATCCGCCGCACCGATAGTGGGCAGTGTTGAGTCAAAACCAGCACCTGCGCGAGTTCGCATCGGTCATGCGACCTACCAGCACGCGAGCAACCTTTATTCTTGATCCGTCAGCATGGCCGGCATATCCCGGGCGCCACGTATCTCCACGTACGTGGAGCCCGCGAAAGCAACCCATGCGAAGCCATCGCTCATGGCGGAAATTTTCTCGTGCGACGGGCACGGCGACTACTGCGCATGGGTTGCCTGAGCGCTGCTTGCCCTGGCCTGTTCGATGGCTGCCAGTTCCTCCAGCAGGATCGGCGCCCCCAGGCTGCTGGTATGGATGCCGAGCACGCTGACCGCCTGCAGCACGGCAGTGATCTCTTGCGGGGTGGCGCCCAGTTCGAGGGCCTTGCGGATGTGACGGCGCGTGCCCGGCGCGTACATATGGGTGCACGACGCATCGACCGCGATGGCGATGAATTCCAGCACCTTCGGCTCGAGCACGCCCGACATGATCGGGTGCATGCCCATTGCCATGAATTTCTCGGTCCACAGCGGATCGAGTTCCGCAAAGGAATCCCAGGCCGGATTCCACTTCCCGGTCGCGCGCAATTGGTCGCAGATCGGGGTGGTGCTGCGGTTTGTCTCGTTGCTCATTTCTTCGTTTCCTTGATGTTGTCGAATCGTCGAATGGGGCGGCGCATTCAGTGCGCCAGCGTCGGGCGCGCCGACAGGTCGAGCTGCGCACGGCCCAGGCGCACCTGGCGCGCGGCGAGCCAGAACAACAGCCCGGCGCCGATGGCCAGGATGTCGGTCCCGAGCAGCACCGAGGTCAATGCATGGGCGCTGCCGGCCTCGACCAGGTGGTCGCTCACCATGCCGACCGCCACCGTCCCGATCGCGAGGGCGAACACATTGATCAGCAGCATCGTGACGCCCGCGACGGTCGAGCGCATCTGCGCCGGCGTCAAGCCCTGGATCATGGTGTTGGCCGGGCCGTAGAGCGCCAGCGGCAGGAAGAAGCCTGCGCACATGCCCGCATAGAACAGCGCCGACCCGGCCGGCGCGAAGCGGTAGGCGATCATCAACGGTGCGCACAGCACGATCAGCAGGGCCATGAAGCTTGCATGACCGCCCGGGAGGCGCTTGGCGAAGCGGTCGCTCAGCACGCCGCCGACCACCGCGCCGAGCACGCCGAACACGATCTGCAACGCGCCGATGGTCTTCGCGATGCCGGCCGCATCGAAGCCGCGCTCGCGCACCATCCACAGTTGGGCGAATGAGAAACCCGCGAACACCATGTGCACCAGCACGAAGCCGACGATGGCGAATTGCAAGGCACGGTTGTGCCCGACAACGCCAAGCACTGCGCGGACCTGGGCAACAAAGGGCTGGCCGCGTTGCGGGACCGAATTCTTTTCGCGCCCTTGTCCACGCTCCTCGCGCAGGAGGGCCAGCGGAACGGCGATCGCCGCCCCGACGATGCCGAGCACCGTGAAGGTCGAGCGCCAGCCGAGGCTCGCCCCCACCGTGCCGGCCAGCAGGAAGCTCAATCCGATGCCCAGCGGGATGCCCACGAAGAAGACGCCCATCGCCGTGCCCCGCCGTTTCTCGGAGAACAGTTCGGCCAGCAGGGCCACCGCGGCCGGCACCAGTGCCGCTTCGCCGCTGGCGACGAAGAAGCGCGCAACGGCCATCTGTTCGAAGCTCTGGGCATGTCCGGAAGCCCAGGTGCAGACGCTCCAGATCAGCACGCCGGCAGCGATGACCCGCGTCCGGCTGAAACGATCGGCCAGCGTGCCCATGAACATGGCCATGAAACCGAAGCTGAGCACCCAGACGGAGCCGACCAGAAATCCGTACTGCGCGTTGTTGAGTGCCAGATCCTTGATGACCTGCGGCGAAAAGCCCAACAGCATGTTGCGGTCGATGTGGGCGAGCACGTGAATGACCAGCAGCGATGCAAGGACCGCGTTGGGGCTTTTCTTCCAGAACATCATGTGTCTCCTTGGGGGATTCCGACTGGTGCAGGGACGGCCGCGATACGCTGCCGCGGCGATCCCTGCGTGTTGACTCAGGCGACCCTGCGCAGCTGCGTGCTGCGCTGTGCCGGCGCCCGGCTGGGCGGCATGCCCAGACGCTCGAGGGTCTCGTCGGCGGAATCCCACTGGGTGCCGATCTGGTAGATGCGGTGTGCGTCTTCGCCCGTCGCGATGTCCCGGTTGAGCTCGCGGGCAATGCGCACCATCTTCTCGATTTGCTGCACCGAGGTTGCGCGTTCGCCGTCGGGTCCGAAGAGCGTGTCCTCGATACCGACGCGCACATGCAGGCCCAGCGCGATGGCCATGGTGTTCATCGGCACCACGTTGCGATTCAGGGTTTCCAGCGTGAGCACGGCACCGTCGGGCGTGCGGCGGGCGAATTCGATCATGTCGGCCGGATTCAGCCCGGCTGCGCCGCCGCCGATGGCCACGTAGTTGAGGATCAGCGGGCCGGTGTAGGCGCCGCGCCGGATCAGGCGTTCAACCGTTTCCAGTTGCGTGAGGTGGCCCAGCATGAAATGCGGCTGGATGCCGTTGGCGACCAGGCGCCTGATGTGTTCGACATGCCAGGACGGATTGGACGGCACGATCATGTCGCGGTAGGCGGCCTGCAATGCCGGGTTGGTGAGCGAGGTTCCGGCGATGTCGGCCTCGGTCATCAATTCCATCACGTTCATCTGGCTCGTGTTGATCGCAACGGTCACCTGGTCGGGCCGCGGATTCAGTTCGGCCAGCATGTGGCGCGTGTCGTCGTTCATCCACTTGGCCGCCTGGCCCTCACCCTCCGGTGCAAAGGAGATCGAGCCGCCGACCTGCAGCACCATCTTCGGCACCGCTTCGCGCAGGCGGGCGATCATCTCGTTGAACTTGGACAGCCGCTTGCTGCCCTTGCCGTCTTCTTCGCGCACATGCACGTGGAGCACCGTGGCGCCGGCGTTGTAGCAATCGACGGCCTTCTGGACCTGCTGGTCCATCGTGACCGGAATATCGTCCGAGTCGCCGGGCACCCATTGCGGACCGTAGGGCGCGACCTGGATCACGAGTTTTTCCTGGTTTTCAGGCAGCAGGGAGTCGTCTAGGAAATGCATGGTTTGTCGTCCTCGGGGGTTGTCGGTTCGGAATGAATTTGCTCGGTGCATGGTTGCTGTGCGGGCCAGGGAAGTATCGAGATCGCATGGATTTCGGTTTGACAAAACGCGACAATGGTTTTGCATATCGCGACATCGCAGGAGCTCAGGATGGCCTACTTGCTTCGCAGCGCGAGCCTGACCAATTACGTCGAAGTCGCGCGATCGGTTGGCCTCGACCCCTACCGACAGTTGAGTGCTGCCGGCATCAACCGGTCGGTGCTGCTGGATCCGGACATCAAGATTCCGGCCGGGGCGGTGGGGCGTCTGCTGGAAGCGTCGGCGCAGGCGGCGGGCATCGATGATTTCGGCCTGCGCATGGCCGAAACCCGCGAACTCTCCAACCTCGGACCCCTTGGCTTCGTGGCGCGCGAAGAGCCGACGCTGCGCAAGACGCTCGAATCGATCGCGCACTACCTTCGACTGCAGAACGAGGCGGTCTTCCTGAGGGTCGAGGAGACGGAGGGCCTGGCCATCATTCGCGAAGACATGCTGGGTGGCTTTCCGGGCTCGGTGCGCCAGGCGACGCAACTCATGCTCGGCGTTCTGCACCGGATGCTGAGGATCATTGTCGGTGCGGACTGGAGGCCGCGCAGGATCTGCTTCACGCACAATGCGCCGGCCAGCCTCGCCGTACACACGCGGGTCTTCGGCTCGGCGATTGCATTCAACCAGGACTTCGACGGCATCGTGTGCCTGGCCTCGGACCTGGACGCCGCGATCCCGTCCTATGACCCGGTCATGGCGCATCAGACGCGCCAATACCTCGACGCGATGCTGGCGCAGTCCAATGCCAGCATGTCCGAAAAGGTCAGTGAACTGATCCTGGCGCTGCTTCCATCAGGCGCGTGCTCGGTGGAGCGGGTGGCGCAGCACCTCGGCGTGGAGCCCAGGACCGTGCAACGCCATCTCGCGCAAGGCGGAGAGAGCTATTCGTCGATCCTCGATGCGGTGCGCTCGGAGCTCGTGACGCGCTATGTGGAAAGCCGCGATCGCCCGCTGTCCGAAGTCGCGACGCTGCTGGGTTTCTCGTCCTCGAGCGCGTTCTCCCGATGGTTCGGGAGCCGCTTCGGCTGTAGCGTTTCGAAGTGGCGTCGCAGACCACCCGAGGGCGACGCGGCCGTTGCATAGGCATCGTCCGCCCGTCGCTCAACGGCTTGGATTCCCCGTTCGGATTTCCCGCTGGATGAGAGAACCGACATGCCGCAGGACAGGGAAAGCCGGGGGGCTTAATGCATCTGCCGCACGATATCCAAGGCCTCCTCGATCCGCTCCACCGCATGGATCGTCAGCCCCTCGATCTCCTTCGTGCCCTTGCGCGGCGCGTTGGCCTTCGGCACCACCGCCACGCTGAAGCCCAGCTTGGCCGCCTCGCGCAGCCGCTCCTGCCCGCGCGGCGCAGGCCGCACCTCGCCGGCCAGCCCCACTTCACCGAAGGCGATGAAGCCCTTGGGCAGCGGCTTGCCGCGCAGGCTCGACGCGATCGCGAGCATCACCGCCAGGTCGGCCGCGGGCTCGCTGATGCGCACCCCGCCCACCGCGTTGACGAACACGTCCTGGTCCATGCAGGCCACGCCCGCATGCCGGTGCAGCACCGCCAGCAGCATCGCCAGGCGATCGCGGTCGAGGCCCACCGACAGCCGCCGCGGGCTGGGGCCGCCGTTGTCGACCAGCGCCTGGATCTCGACCAGCATCGGCCGCGTGCCTTCGAGCGTGACCAGCACCACGCTGCCGGGCACCGGTTCGGCGTGCTGGCTCAAGAAGATGGCGCTCGGGTTGGTCACGCCCTTCAGGCCGCGCTCGGTCATCGCGAAGACGCCGATCTCGTTGACCGCGCCGAAGCGGTTCTTGATGGCCCGGACCAGGCGGAAGCTCGAATGCGTGTCGCCCTCGAAGTACAGCACCGTGTCGACCATGTGCTCCAGCACGCGCGGGCCGGCCAGCGCGCCCTCCTTGGTGACGTGGCCGACCAGCACGATGGCGGTGCCGCTGGCCTTGGCGAAGCGCGTGAGGTGCGCGGCGCACTCGCGCACCTGGGCCACCGAGCCCGGGGCCGAGGTGAGCTGGTCGGAGTACACGGTCTGTATCGAGTCGATGACCGCGATCGCCGGGCGGTGCGCGTCCAGCGTGGCGATGATCTTCTCCAGCTGGATCTCGGCCAGCACCTGCACCTGCGAATGGTCGAGGCCGAGCCGGCGCGAGCGCAAGGCCACCTGGGCGCCGCTTTCCTCGCCCGTGACGTAGAGCGCGTTGCGGCCGGCGTGCTGCAGCGCATCGACCGCCTGCAGCAGCAAGGTCGACTTGCCGATGCCCGGGTCGCCGCCGATCAAGGTCACGCCGCCGTCGACGATGCCGCCGCCCAGCACGCGGTCGAGCTCGTCGATGCCGGTCGGCGCGCGCGCGAAGTCGGTGGCTTCGATTTCGGAAAGGGTCGCGAGCTCGGCCGAGCCGGCCAGCGACGAGAACTGGGTGCCGAAGCGGTTGTTGGCAGCGCCGCCCGCGGGGCCGGCGACCTGTTCGATCAATGTGTTCCAGGCGCCGCAACTCGGGCATTTGCCGAGCCACTTGGGGCTGGTGCCGCCGCATTCGCTGCAGACGTAGAGGGTTTTTTCCTTGGCCATGGGGGGTGAGTGTAGGGAGGCTGGGCGCGCCGGCCGGCAGGTGATAGGTACAAACCCCGACGAGACGCGGACGCCCACGGCGCCTATCGTTCGCCCACGCCGAATCGCCGAGGGAAAGAGGAAGGCCGCTGTGTCACAGCGACGGAACGCGGCTTGGTCAGCGCTGCCGCGACCGGTTGGTTTCCGCTGACACCACTCGATCGAGGAGCATCGTCATGAACGGTTTCATGCTGGTCAGGCACAAGGTCAAGGACTTCACCGTCTGGAAGGCGGGCTACGACGCCCATTCGCCCAAGCGCGACGAGGCCGGGCTCACCGAAAAATACCTGCTGCGCAGCGTCGATGACGCCAACGAGGTCGTGCTGCTGTTCGAGGCGCAGGACGTCGCCCGGGCCAAGGCCTTCGCCGAATCCGCGGAGCTGCGCGAGACGATGCAGAAGGTCGGGGTGATCGACAAGCCGGACATCTACTTTCTCAACCGCTGAGCCGATCCACCCAGCCCCACAAGGACCTCGACATGACCAGCACCCTGACGCTCGTGATCTACATGGCCATCCTGACGTGGCTCACGCTGCTTCTCGCGAGCCTGATCCGGGTCAAGGGCTGGACGCCGTCCGGCACCATGATCGCGCTGAGCAACCGCGACAAGCTGCCCGAGGCCACGCCCTTCGCAGGACGCGCCGAGCGCGCCGCCCGCAACACGTTCGAGAACTTCGTGCTGTTCGCCGCGATCGCGCTGGTGGCGCACGCGTCGGGCGCCACCAGCCCGAGGATCGCCATGGGCGCGCAGATCTTCTTCTGGGCTCGGGTGCTGTACGTCCCGGTCTACTGCGCCGGCATCACCTATCTGCGCACGACGATCTGGGTGGTGAGCATCGTGGGGCTGGGGATGATGATCTCCGGCATCTTGTAGCCGGATCGAATTCCGCCACGGGTTCCACGGCGCGGGCAGCGCCCGTTGCCCCGCCCTGCGCATCGTCATCAAGGCGGGGGAGTTGGACGGACTGAAGCTCGGCTTCACGCGCGGCTATACCCAGTCGCAGGCCTTCAGCAATCACTTCGGGCTGAAGGCACTGATCCGCCCGGCCGGCAAGGAGCTTCGGTTCGATTGTCATCAGGCGGCTGCGGTGGGTGAGACAGGCGATTTGCGGTCCCGAAGGTGATCCCGAATGCATCGGTCTCGTTGTCCTACGGCCCCTCGGCCTGCAGGAGGACGCTACCGGTCAGGCACGGGCCGTATAAGAGTTTGTGGCTCGATCGAGCTTCGTCCTCGTTGATCGTCAACTTCCCGAGGAAACCCATATGAACGCGTCCACCACTCATTCGTCGCACTCCGCACCTCACGACGAGGACCTTGCCGAGCAGGCCCGTCCCGGCCACGGTGTTCCGTCGCAGGACCCGAACCCGGCGGCACAGATGCCGATGGAGCCCGCGGAAGCCGAGCGCGAGGCCAAGTCGGTGTTGACGGGTGGCGGCGTGGTGGGCGGTGCGGCCATCGGCGCCACCATCGGCGTCGTGGTGGGCGGCCCGGTGGGTGTGGTGGTAGGTGGCGCGCTGGGTGCCGTTGCCGGCGCATTGAGTGGCGTCGCCGCTGGCACCATGATGAGCGCGGAAGATTCGAGCAGCGCCGACCCAGCGCTCGAGGACAGTGCGCCTGCCATGGAATCTTCAGGAGTGATCACTCCAGGTCCCCAGCCGCCAAATAGCCAAACCTAGGCCCGAGAGGTGGACGTCAGCTTCGCGGCGGCGTTATGGGGTTGCTCGACTTCTGCCGCACGCGCGCCGGCGTCAGTGGGCCCGAAGGCGCCGTTCAGCACGTGGAATTTAGAGGCGCAAAGCCACATTGCGGGAGGCAGCTCACCTGGTCAGCGGGCTGGGCTGGCCCGGCCGCGGTCTCGGGCTGCGCGTCGAGGGCCAGAGCGACGCTGCATCAGCACAGCGCAGGAACATTCGACGCCTTGTTAATCGATGAGTTCGTCGGCGMCCATCAGCACGTTTTGCGGGATCGTGAGTCCTAGAGCCTTTGCAGCCTTCCGGTTGACGACTAGATTGAGCTTGGTCGCCTGCTCGAAGGCGATGTCGCCCGGCTTCGTACCCTTAAGGATCTTGTCCACCAGCGTCGCCGAGCGCCTGAACATCGCTGCAAAGTCACCTTGGTACGAGACCAGCCCACCGACGTCGAGATAGCTCTTGTGCCCCCAGACCGACGGCAGACGGTGCTTCAAACACAGCTCAGCCAGCCTGGCACGGTGCGTCCAGAAGGTGGCATCCGCGAGGATCGCGACGGCATCGACCCGGTCCCTTGCGATCGATGCGAACGCAGCGTCGAAGTCGTCCGGGCCGCGGGCTTCGAGGAGCACGACCGGCACCCCGAGCGTGTGTTCGTAGCTCGCGATGTCGTTGGCGATGGTCGTTCGCTGCGCCGTGTGCGGGTTGTAGAGCACGGCGAACTGGCGCGCGGAGGGCACGAAGTCCTTCAGCAGCTGAAGGCGCTTGGCAAGGATGCCGGAGAATGCCGCCGACACCCCGGTGAAATTGCGACCAGGACGGGCGAAGCTGGCGGCAAGTCCCATCTGAACCGGATCGTCCACCGCCACGGCAACGACGGGGAGGGAACTCGTGGCGTCCTTGGCCACCAACGCGGGGCCCGGGCCGGACGTGACGAGGACGTCGGGATCGAGTCGGATCAGCTCGGCCAGCAGCGCCGGCAGGCGTACCGGTTGCCCCTCGGCCCAGCGGAACTCGATGGTGAGGTTCAGGCCCTCGACATAGCCCAACTCGCGCATGCCGAGGCGGAACGGGTCGACCAAGTTGGTCATGGTGCCGGAGTCGGGAGCGGTGCCGCCCAGGAAGGCCAACCGGACCTTACGCGTCACGGGTTGCGCCAGCACAGCCTGTGGCGCCGCCGCGAGCGCAGCTGCCGTGCCTATGAGAGTTCGCCGTACGGGGTCGAACCGAGTTGTTGTCCAATGATGGGTCCGCATCGTGCAACTCCATTGACCATGACCGTGCTGGCCGGACGGCGTCCGCGGGAAGCCACGGTCAGGCCGCCCGGGGGCCACTCCAGTGGATGACACTACACCGATTTCGTGCTCACGGGGAGCATGTCAGCGCGCTGTCGAAAGCAGAGCTTCTCTTGGGAATGATCGTCGGAGGAGACGCCGAATGCCACCTGTACGACATGACCGATGAAAAGACTCCGCCGTCACGGTCGGGTGAATGCGGATGCGGAAAGCGGACTGTCGCAACTGACAGCTTTTGGCCGACACACGTCGTCGAACTTCGGATTGACCCTAGCTGGCGCTTCGGCGGTAGAACGCCAGCGAGCCMGCCARSGCCARCARCGCGSCGCCGCAGGAGCGGTCCAGCCAAAGGACTGCTCGCTGATGCAGCAGCCTTACGGCGCGCGCTCCGACCACCGCGTAGCCCAGCATGACAGCGAAGTCCAGCCCTGCGAACACCAGGCCAATCACGACGTACTGCGGCCATTGTGGCGTAGCTGCGTCGATGAACTGCGGCAGCAATGCCGAACAGAACAGGTACCCTTTTGGGTTGGTGACTGCGACCAGAAAGGACTTCGCGAAGACGCGTCCCGCTGCAGCATCGCTGATTTCCGCTTCCGATTGCGAAAGGTCCAGAGCTCCGTTTGAGCGCAACAGCCTGAGGCCAATCCACGCGAGGTAAGCCGCGCCGAACCATTTCAYGACGGAAAACCAGAACTCCGATGCAGCAAGCAAGGCGCCGAGACCCAGTGCGACGGCGCCGACCAGCACGAAGTCAGACATGACTGCGCCGAACATTCCGGGAAGGGACCGGCGCACGCCATAGCGTGACCCATTGGCCAGCGCCAGCAACACGGTCGGCCCTGGTGTTGCGATGGCCACCAAGGCGACCAACGCAAAGACCGAGAGGGTCGTGAGCTTCGTTGCGTGTGCGAGCAGTGGAACTTCCATACATCACCAGATTGTTCTTCGACCGCGAGGACCGTCAGCGGCCGCGGTTCGGGGCGGGGGGCAGTCCCGTGGAACGCACCATAGCTGAATGAGGCGTAGTCGGGAAGGGCCGGTTCTGGCCGGCCGATTGCGCAAGCCCATGCCGGATCGCACGAAACGCCGAGCTCGCTGCGAGCCAGGCGCGTTTGATCGTCACAGTTGCGCACTATATTTGATGGTGCCTGAGCGCTCGCAAAGACGATCAGTGCCGATGGCGGGCGAACAGAAAGGCGAGTAGTGTGGGACCATTCCTTTCATGGACGCGGACCCAGATCCAGTCCGAAAGTCTTCGTCTTGTCGCTGACTTCCTCGATACGAAGTGACCCCACGTCGCGTTCTGCTTGTGATCGCCTTCCTGGTCGCCACGGGCGCCTGGGTTGCCTTCGTGTACTGGATGACTGGGCAGGAAAGCAAGGAGGCGGTCTACCTGGACATCGACCTTGCGGAGATTCCGAAGGGCAGCCCAAGGTTTTACACCTTCCAACGTACACCTCTGGCCGTCGTGCGAACCACCGATGCGATGCTCGATGACCTTCAGGCGCAAACCACCTACACCTGGAACCAGCGTCCAATTGCGGCCGAGCGTCCATCGTTCTTCGTCTACTCCCTGGTGGGCCCGGCCRACGGATGCGAGGTCGAACACGTGCCCAAGGGCGCGGACCGCTACGCGCCGGTGCGCCCGTGGCAAGGCGGCTATCGCGACCCTTGCCGCTTTGGTGAATGGGACTACGCTGGCCGCTCGATCAAGCAGTACGCGGACCAGGACGCGCAGCTGCTGCGGATGGCCGATCTGGATGTTCCGGACTTCGAATTCAGGGAACACCACATCCTGCGCATTACCCGTGCCCCGAAGCGATAGGCGAGACCAGGGCTAAACATGCCTTCATGTCCCGGTCCTTCTTATCCGCCGCGCTGCTTCTCGCAGGCAGCGCGGGCCATGCCGACGGCACAGCTGCGAATGAGGCGCGTCGAACGTGGGTGCCTTTCAATGGCGCCAGAAGTGGCGGCGCTCCTTCGCTGCTCGCAACGACTCGCCCGCGGACATGGCTGCAATGCATTCAGGCTCCAGCTTCCGCTGCTGGAGTCGCCGAGCCTGTTCGTGGAGCGTCTACTCCGGCTTCACGTTGGCCGTTTCCGCCACCTTTTTCCATATCGCGATGTCTTCGCGCATGAGCTTGCGCAGCTCGTCGGGCGGGAGGTAGGCCGGCTGGACACCCAGGTCCAACAGGCGGTCGGCAGTTGCCTTTTCTTCGAGGGTGTCGCGAAGTGCAGCGGTCAGCTTGTTCACGATGGTTGGCGAGACGCCAGCAGGGGCGAGCAGCGTCCAGCTGAGCTCACTGCGAAAGTCAATGCCTTGTTCCGGATAGGTGCCCACTTCCGGCATGCTCGGCGAGCGGCTGCCACAAATTCCCAAGGCGCGAATCTTCCCGGACTTGACCAACGGAGATGCGGTTCCCATGTCCAGCACACCCACTCGGATGTGCCCTCCGAGCAGACCCGTCACGAGGTCACCTGAGGACTTGAATGGGATATGGTCCAGTCGCGCGCCCGCCTTTTGGACAAGCACCTCACCACAGAGATGACCCGTTGAGCCGTGACCCCATGTGCCGTACTGCAGGGGCTTGTCCTGACCCTTGGAGTTGGCGATGAGGTCCTTGAGGTTCTTCGCTGGAAAGTCAATGCTGGAGACGACCACGACCCCAGCTGTCCCGATTCTGCCAATTTGGCTGAAGTCGGTGACGGGGTCGTACGGAAGTTTTGCGTACACCGCCGGCGCAATGATGTGGGACGTCATTCCTCCCATGGTGATGGTGTACCCGTCGTTCGGCGACCTTGCCGCTTGAGCTGCGCCAATGGTGCCGCCTGCTCCGACGCGGTTGTCGACAAAGATTGAGCCGTTCAACTTCTTTGCCATGGACTCGGCAAGCATGCGGCCGATAGTGTCGCCGCCGCTACCGGCCGACAACGGCAGCAACAGTTTGATGGGCCTTGTTGGATAGTCGCTGGATTGCGCGCACGCGTGCCCGGCGTACGCCAGACCCAGCCCGAGAACGAGTGTGTACAGAGCCTTCAAGATATGTCTCCCGATGATTGGAACAGCACCAGGCGCCTAGCGCAGGTACTTGAACGTGAACCCGTGGTTGCACGAGTGGATGCGGCCGGCCGTAGGGGCCGGGAAGTGCATGGTGAGCAGCAGCGTGTCCGTGTCGGCAAACTGCTCTGCCAGCGTCTGGCGCGTGGCTCTCGCCAGCTCCGGATTCCAGTCTCCGGTGTTGATGAGCCCAGGCTCCAGGAAGATGATGGGGTGATGAAAGATGTCGCCAGTCATTACCCCGTGCTGGCCACCCTCCTTGACATTCACGGTGACATGCCCCGGCGTGTGTCCCTTCGCATCCTCAAGCCAGACGCCCTTTGCCAAGTCGCCTTCAACCAGGTGATTTGAGTCGACGAGCAACGCTTGGCCGGCCTCGACGACCGGCAAGACGCTGTCGACGAAGGAGCCTTGGTTGACGGGGAATTCGGGCTTCTTCTCGTGAAGGCGCAAGTAGTGTTCGAACTCCTGCTTCGCGAAGATGTACTTCGCATTGGGGAAGGTTGGCACCCATCTCCCATTGCTGAGCATCGTGTTCCATCCGACGTGGTCCGTATGAAGATGCGTGCATAGCACCATGTCGATGTCACCGGGGGTCAGACCCAGCCTGGCCAGATTGCTCAGGTACTCGTTCGACTTGAACATGTGCTGCCATTTGGCACGTGGTCGGTCCTTGTGATTGCCGTTGCACGCGTCCACCAGAATGTTCGCGGTTCCGGTGCGAATGAGGTAGCTGTGGAAGCTCAAGTTGAGCTTGAAGTCGCCCGAACTGATCAGGTTGGCCCCGAGCTCGGCCTGATGTCGCGCCGCGACTCCCGGCTCGATGTTGGGGTAGAGCCATGCTGGGTCGACCCAGAAGTTGTCGATTTCTACGACCCTGTCGACGCGGGTGTTTCCAAACTTGAGTTGCTTCATATCCGGCCTCTCACTGCAGCGCCATGGCTCGGTCAGCAACCTTGTCGGAGCTGACCGAGCCTGCGCTCTTCTAGACGTCCTGCTGCTTGACGCCAGCGTCACGCGTGATTTGGGCCCACTGTGCGGATTCCTTCTTGATGACCTGCCTGAAATCGTTGGGGCCGACGAACTGTGGAATGGCACCAAGCTCTTCGATGCGAGTCTTCACTGCGGGTGTTGCCATCGCTTTCTGAATCTCGGCAGAGATTGCGTTGACTGTGTCATCCGGGGTGCCCGGCGGCGCAACGATGCCCACCCAGAACTCCTTGGTCTCGTTGATGACCAGCCCCGACTCTTCGAATGTCGGGATGTCCTTCAGTGCGGGCGAACGGCTTCTCGACATCACGGCCAGCGGCTTGAGTTGGCCTCGCGCCGAGGAAATCAATGGAATCGCGCCCATCATGGCGTCGACCTGCCCGGCCATAAGCGCCTGAATGGCTGGCGCACTGCCGGTGTACGGGACGTGCAGCATTTCTTGGACACCGGACGCTCGCATGAACAGCATCGTTGCCGCGTGCCCGGTTGTTCCCACGCCCCACGTGGAGTACGACATCTGCTTGTCTTTTGCTAGCGCGATGAACTCCTTGAGATTCTTGACCTCGAGGTCCTTGCGCACTGCAAGGGCGAACGGCACGAAGGAGATGACCGCCACCGGCACGTGACCTTCCGGGTGGAAGTTCTTGTTGTTGAAGAAGTGCGGATAGACCGTGTGGGTGTCGCTGCTGGCGGCGAGCAGCGTCTGGCCGTCGCCCGGCGATTTGGTAAGAAGGGCCGAGGCGAGCGTCCCAGAAGCGCCCGGCTTGTTGTCGACGACGATGGGTTGGCCAAGGGAGGTGCCCATGGCGGTAGAAACCAAGCGAGCCAAGATGTCCGAGTTACCCCCCGCTTGGCCGGGTACAAGCAAGGTAATCGGCTTCTTCGCAGTCCACTTGGCTTGAGACCACGCCGAGGATGCGAAGGTCCCGAGGGTGATGGCGGCGCTTTGTGCGAGGAAATGTCTCCGAGTATTCATGGTGTCGCTCACTTGTTTGCGTGTGTTTGACGGTTCTTGAAGTCGGCGCCCTTGGGCGTGATGTAACCCGGAACCGGCAGTCCCTTGCTCTTCACGTAGCTGAGAATCCCGTCTTCGATGGCACCTGCGTCGCGGATGTCGAGAAAGGCCTCCCCATCGAAATTGATGTTGGCGCCGTACACCACCATGAAGCCCTCGGCAGCCTCCTTTGCGTCGTCGGGCACCGAGAAGGTGTGGATTGAACCTCCTGGTTCGTAGAGGTAGCTACCGGCGGCCTGGGGGTTTTGCGGGTACTCCACGTAGTTCCATTGCCCCTTCGTAGTGAAGAAGTGGACGGTGCCCGTGTGGAAGTGCTTGGGCAGCTTCGTGCCAGGCGCGAACTTCCCATACAAGACCCAAATGCCGTTCTCGCGGTCAAGGAACAGCGGAATGATTTCCGAACCGGGCGCAGCGCCGGGTACGTAGGTCGTGTCGTGGATGTTGACCGTCAACAGTTCTTCCTGCTTCGTGATGGATGTGGGGGTTGTCATTTGTGCTCCTGTTACTTAAGCTTCGCCTGGTGCAGAAACGTTTCCGCATCGTAGGTAGTAGGGGGTGTTGGATTCATTGGGGCTAACCCGAGGAGTCGAGCAGGCCGCTGGTTCTTGTAGAGTTTTGGGGTTGCAGAAAGGTTGAGATGTCAGCAGTCGGTATCCATGACGTCGCTCGATTGGCAGGCGTGTCTATCAGCACGGCGTCGCGAGCCCTCAATAAGACGGGTCGCGTCAGCGAGGAGACCATCAAGAAGGTCGGGGACGTGGCGGCGAAGCTGGGCTATCAACCCAATGCCATCGCGCGCACCATGCGGTCCAAGCAGAGTCATGCGGTCGGCATCATCGTTAGCGACATTTCGAATCCGTTCTATGGACGCCTGGTCAAGTCGCTCGAGCGGCGACTTTCCGAGCAGGGCTACGCACTGTTCGTTGCCAGTTCGAACAACGACATTGCCACCGAGGTCCAGCTGATTCGCTTTTTCAAGAGTCGCAAGGTCGACGGCATCATCCTTGGCCCTTGTCAAACGGATTCGGTGGCGCACGTCATCAATGAGGTCCGAGACATCTCGACAGTGCTCTTCGACCGTGATGGCGGGCGGCAACTGGGCGCAGTCAAGGTCGACCACTATCGAGGCACCACCGAAGCACTCGAGTACCTGATCGGGCTCGGGCACAAGCGCATCGCTTTGATGACCCCTGGTAGCCAGATTCAGCCCATCAGGGACCGGGTGCAGGCTTACCAGGACTGCTTGACTGCAGCTGGCCTGGCCTATGACCCAACCCTGATTTGCTTTGCCGATTCGTCGATGAACTTTCCGCCCGACCAAGCGGCTCGCATGATGACGCGCAAGGACCGGCCAACTGCGTTTCTGTGCCTCGGTACCCGAATCCTCGCCGGCGTGCTCGCCGCCATCAGGTCGGCCAAGTTGAGCATCCCCGGGAATGTGAGCATTGTCTCCATCGGCGACACAGAGTTCTCCGAGCTCCACAGTCCATCGATCACTGCGCTTGCATGGGACATCCGTTTGCTCTCGGATGAGATTTCGTCGATGCTGCTGAAAAGGATGCACAACGAGGCTCCAGAGGTTCACTCGGCGGTGGTCGACATGCGGCTGATCGAACGAGAATCGTGTGCGGCGCCCGCGGCTTGAAGAACCGGCCCGTCGCCGGAACTACAGCAACCCCAGGGCGATGAGCTTCAGGTCGGGCGACGTGTAGGGGCGCTCGCAAATAATCTTCGCGGAGCCGGTCCCGAACAGGAACGTTGCCGCCATTCGCACCTTGAACGACCTGCCGGTCGGCGGATAGGTCTTGTCGCGAACCTTGAACTCGCCCAAATGCGTGCCGATGAGGAAGAACTCCACGAGAACAGTGTTGCGCTCGTCGTCGGCGGCAATCGAAATGATTTCGTTGGCCTGGTCCGGAAAGGCCTGCCGCGAAGACTGGAAGTAGGCGCGAACCTGCGCCTCTCCGTCGTAGACATTGCCGTTCCCGTACATCTCGTAGCGCGGATGCTCGAACGTGTTGATGACGCCGTCCCAATCTTGGGTGCACTCGAGCGCCATGTGGTCACGCACCGTTTTCAGGCGCGCTTGTCGAAGTTCGTCTTTCGTCATGGGTATTTTTTCAGCGTTTGCGGAAACGTTTTCGCAATTCTGCGCTTCACACAAATTCTCGAAACTGGGGTTTACCCTTGATGCCGAGGTGCGTTCGTTTCTACTCGAAGCCATCGTCGCAGCGGATTGACGCTAGGGGTTAACCCGTTCTTCCGCGTTGCCCCAAGAGCGTACGATTGCGGAATCGTTTGCGCAATAGAAAGCCATGAAGCTCAAGGACAAGGTGGCCATCGTGACCGGGGCCGGGACATTCAAGAAGGAATTCACAGGCGTCGACCAGGTCGGAAACGGCACTGCATGTGCTTTGACCTTCGCCCGCGAAGGCGCGCTGGTTGTTTGCACTGACCGCTCTTTGGAAGCAGCTGAGCTCGCGGCGCGGCTCATCGAGGACGAGGGCGGAAAAGCCATCGCGATGGAGATGGACGTCACGGACTCCAAGCAGGTCGACGCAGTGGTCGCCGAAGTGGTGTCAATGCATCGGCGCGTCGACGTGCTGCACAACAACGTCGGCATCGAGATTCTGGGCGAGCTCGTGGACGTAAAGGACGAGGACTGGGACAAGGTGATGGACATCAACTTGCGCGGTGCGATGGCCACTGCAAGAGCCGTCATGCCGATCATGCGTGTTCAAAGGTCCGGCTCCATCATCAACGTATCGTCGACCGCCAGCCTGAAGTGGAGCCCGATGCAGTTCCTGTCATACAGCACTTCGAAAGCTGGACTGAACCACATGACCCGTGTCATCGCCAGGCAGTATGCATCCGACCAAGTCCGATGCAACTGCATCGTGCCAGGGATGATTCGGACTCCGCACGCGGATGCGCTCTACAAGACGGTGGATGAGGCAGCGGCAGGACACAAGTTCCGCGACTCGCGCTGTCCTATGGGTAGGCAGGGCACGCCATGGGAAATTGCAAAGGCAGCCCTGTTCTTGGCATCTGATGACTCGTCATACATCACAGGCATCCAACTCGTGGTAGACGGAGGCTCTAGCCTCTAGCCGAACGTGTACCGGCAACGGGTGACCTGCGCTCGACCGTCACGCAGGCGCCGATGGTCGCCCAGTATCAGGAACACGTGCCGGTGATCTCGCAGCGTCGAAACGATGGTCGGCGGGGCAGGACACGGCCATTCGGCCACGTTGACTTCGCGGTCCACGGCGCCCTAGCATCCGCCACGCACCGTCCATCGATGCGCACTGCCGCGCCAAAGGGGACTGCCGATGAACACCGCTTCTTCAACCTTCGTCGCCAGCGACGGCGATGCCTACGAAAAGCTCATGGGCCGCTGGAGCCGCCAGCTCGCCCTGCCCTTCCTGGACTTCGTCGACACCGCGGACGGCGACCGCGTGCTCGATGTCGGMTGCGGCACCGGCCACCTGGCCTTTGCGGTGACCCACCGCACCGGCGCCGGCGAAGTGCGCGGCGTCGACCTCGCCGAGCCCTACATCGCGCATGCCAGGCGCCACAACCAGGATCCGCGCATCGTCTTCGAAGTGGCCGACGCCTGTGCGCTGCCCTTCCCCGACCGGAGCTTCGACCGCGTGCTCTCGCTGCTGCTGCTGCACTTCGTTCCCGACGCGGACAAGGCGATTGCCGAGATGCGGCGGGTCGCGAAGCCCGGGAGCGTGGTCGGCGCAGCCGTGTGGGACGTGCGTGGCGGCTTCGTCTCCAACCGCATGTTCTTCGACACGGCTGCCGCGCTCGACCCGGCAGCGAGGGAGCGCCGCGCCCGCAACTTCACGCGGCCGATGACGCGGCCCGGCGAACTGGCCAAGGCGTGGCGCGCCGCCGGCTTCAAGGGCGTCGACGAGACGACGCTCGCCATCCGGATGGAGTTCGCTTCGTTCGCGGACTACTGGACGCCCTTCGAAGGCAAGGACGGGCCCGGTGCGGAATACATCGCCACGCTGAGCGAGGAAGCGCACGCCCGGCTGCGTGAAGCCGTCGAGTCCGCTTACCTCGACGGCGAGGCGGACGGCCCGCGCTCCTATGCCGCGCTGGCCTGGGCGGTCAAGGGCAAGGCGCCTGCGTAGCGTCTCTGGATCGCGCCCCGACATTCACCGCCCGCAAGGGTTTACCCGCAGCATTGCCTGCTTGACCCGACTATTTAATATATTAAATAATCCGGGCCAACATGGACATGCGCAGCACCGCCTTTTCCCACCGCAACCTGCCGCGCCTGCTGCTGCAGGCGCGCGAGGCCGTCATGGGCCACACGCGGCCGAGCCTGCGCGAGCATGCGCTGTCCGACCAGCAGTGGCGCGTGCTGCGCGTGCTCGGCGAGCACGGCGCGGTCGAGACCGGCCGCGTGGCGCGCGAGGCTTTCATCCTTGGCCCGAGCCTGACCGGCGTGCTGGCGCGCATGGAGCGCGACGGCCTCATCGCGCGCAGCCGCGACCCCGAAGACCAGCGCCGCACCGTGGTCGAGGCCACGGCGCGCGGGCGCAAGCTGGTGAAGCAGCTCTCGACCAGCATCGAGGCGCACTACGCGTGGATGGAAGAGGCGATGGGCAAGGAGAAGCTGGCCCAGCTCTACCAACTGCTCGACGAACTCATCGCACTGGAACAACCATGACCCCCACGCTACGCACTTCGTGTCTCCGCTGCCCGGCGGCGAAACCATGAGCTACCTCCCCACAGGCACCGTCTACGGCGTGCTGCTGAACTTCCGCGCGGAGTTCGACGCCCTGGCGCCGCAGATGAACCAGCCGCCCTACAAGGCACCGCCGAAAGCCCCCGTGCTGTACGTCAAGACCGCCAACACCTGGAGCCCGCACGGCAGCGCGATCACCGTGCCGGCGCAGGTCGATGCGGTCGAGGTCGGGGCCACCATCGCGATGGTGATCGGCGTCGACAACGACGTCGAGGGCTTCGTGCTGATGAACGACCTGTCGATCCCGCACGCCAGCTTCTTCCGCCCGCCGGTCAAGTTCAAGTGCGTCGACGGCTTCCTGGGCATCGGCGCGGCGATGCGCGATGCGCAGGAGGTGGCCGACCCGGCGCAGTTCACGCTCGAGGTCCGCATCAACGGCGAGCTGAAGCAGTCGGTCGATTTCTCGCAGACGGTGCGCAGCGCCTCGCAACTGCTGGCCGATGTCGGCGAATTCATGACGCTCTCGCACGGCGAGGTGCTGATGCTCGGCTGCGACGCCGGCCGCCCGCTGGCACGCCCCGGCGACCGCATCGAGATCAGCGCGCCAGGCTTCGAGACCCTGGTCAACACGCTGGTGAAGGAGCAAGCATGAAGCACGCGCGCATCCTGTTCGAAGGCGCGGTGCACGACGCCGTCGAGGCCGATGGCCAACTGCGCCTGGCCGACGGCCGCCTGCTGAAGGCCGATGCGGCGTCGTGGCTGCCGCCGCTGAAGCCGGTGCCGCGCCCGCGCACCATCCTCGCGCTGGGGCTCAACTACGCCGACCACGCGAAGGAGCTGGCGTTCAAGGCGCCCGAGGAGCCGCTGGTCTTCGTCAAGGGCGAGAGCACGCTGACCGGCCATCGCCAGCGCACCTACCGGCCGGCCGACGTGCAGTTCATGCACTACGAATGCGAGCTGGTGATCGTGGTCGGCAAGACCGCGAAGAAGGTCAGGCGCGACGACGCCTACGACTTCATCGGGGGCTACACGGTGGCCAACGACTACGCGATCCGCGACTACCTCGAGAACTGGTACCGCCCCAACCTGCGCGTGAAGAACCGCGACACCTGCACGCCGATCGGCCCCTGGCGGGTGGACGCGAAAGACGTGGCCGACCCGATGGCGCTGGCGCTCAGCACCACCGTGAACGGCAAGCTCACGCAGTCGGGCAACACGAAGGACATGATCTTCGACGCGCCCTTCCTGATCGAGTACTTCAGCAGCTTCATGACCTTGTCGCCCGGCGACCTGATCCTGACCGGCACGCCCGACGGCGTGGTCGACTGCCGCCCCGGCGACGTCGTCGTGACCGAGATCGCGCAGATCGGCGCGCTGGTCAACACCATTGCCGCGGCCTGAGCAAACAAGCAAGAGGAGACAAAGATGAAGAAGATGATCAAGCTCGCGACCGCCATGGTCGCTCTGGCCGCATCGGTGGTGGCGTTCGACGCACCCGCGCAAGGCTATCCGGCCAAGCCGGTGCGCTGGGTGGTCGGCTATCCGGCCGGCGGCGGCACCGACTTCCTGGCGCGCACCGCGGGGGCGCAGCTGTCGCAGCAGATCGGCCAGCCGGTGCTGGTCGACAACCGGCCCGGGGCCAGCGCCATCATCGCCTCCGAGAACGTGGCGCGTTCGCCGGGCGACGGCTACACGGTGTTCTCGGCCGACAACGGCGTGCTGGTCTACAACCCGGTGCTCTACCGCAAGCTGCCCTACGACGCCGAGAAGGACTTCGTCGCGCTCGGCATGATGGGCCGCTCGCCGCTGATCCTCACGGCGGCGCCGGGCGCGGGCTTTGCCGATGCCAAGGCGCTGATCGCCGCGCTCAAGGCGGCGCCGGGCAAGTACAGCATCGCGACGCCGGGTGCCGGCAGCCCGCACCACCTGGCGCTCGAACTGTTCCAGCGCGAGGCCGGCGTGCAGCTGCTGCACGTGCCCTACAAGGGCGGCGCCCCGGCGCTGCAAGACCTCATGGGCGGCCAGGTGCCGCTGATGATGCTCGATCTGCCAAGCGGCATCAGCGCGGTCAAGGCCGGCAAGGTGGTGCCGCTGCTCGCGATGTCGGGCGAGCGCGTGCCGCAGCTGCCCCAGGTGCCGACCGCGAAGGAACTCGGCTTCGCCGGGGTCGAGGCCTATACCTGGCAAGGCCTGGTGGCGCCCGCCGCCACGCCCAAGGACATCCAGCTGAAGCTCGGCGCCGATCTGCTGAAGGCCATGAACGATGCCGGCGTGCGCCAGAAGCTGTTCGACGCCGGTTGGGAAGCCCGCCCCACCGACGCCGCCGAAATGAACCGCTATGTGCAGTCGGAGCGCAAGAAGTGGCAGGCGCTGATCGCCTCGCGCGACATCCGAATCGACTGAAGCCCGAAAGACACCCATGCAGATCGACCACCTCATCAACGGCAAGGCCGTCGCCGGCCGCGACTGCTTCCAGACCGTCAACCCCGCCACGCAGGAAGTGCTGGCCGAGGTCGCCTCGGGCGGCGAGGCCGAAGTGAACGCGGCCGTGGCCGCCGCCAAGGAAGCCTTCCCGAAGTGGGCCGGCCTGCCCGCGCCCGAGCGCGCCAGGCTGATCCGCAAGCTCGGCGACCTGATCGCGAAGAATGTGCCCGAGATCGCGCAGACCGAGACCAACGACTGCGGCCAGGTCATCTCGCAAACGGGCAAGCAGCTGGTGCCGCGCGCGGCCGACAACTTCTACTACTTCGCCGAGATGTGCACGCGGGTCGACGGCCACACCTACCCGACGCCGACGCACCTGAACTACACGCTGTTCCACCCGGTGGGCGTGTGCGCGCTGATCTCGCCGTGGAACGTGCCCTTCATGACCGCCACCTGGAAGGTCGCGCCCTGCCTGGCCTTCGGCAACACCGCGGTGCTGAAGATGAGCGAGCTGTCGCCGCTGACCGCCGCGCGGCTGGGCGAACTGGCGCTCGAGGCCGGCATTCCGGCCGGCGTGCTGAACCTGGTGCACGGCTACGGCAAGGAAGCCGGCGAGCCCCTGGTGGCGCACCCCGACGTGCGCGCGATCTCGTTCACCGGATCGACCGCCACGGGCAACCGCATCGTGAAGAGCGCGGGGCTCAAGAAGTTCAGCATGGAGCTCGGCGGCAAGAGCCCGTTCGTGATCTTCGAGGACGCCGACCTCGACCGCGCGCTCGACGCCGCGGTCTTCATGATCTTCAGCAACAACGGCGAGCGCTGCACCGCGGGCTCGCGCATCCTGGTGCAGCAGTCGATCTATGCCGACTTCGCGGCCAGGTTCGCCGAGCGCGCGAAGCGCATCACGGTGGGTGACCCGCTCGACGAGAAGACCATCGTCGGGCCGATGATCTCGCAGGCCCACCTGGCCAAGGTGCGCAGCTACATCGAGCTGGGCCCGAAGGAAGGCGCAACCCTGTTGTGCGGCGGGCTCGGCGCGCCCGAGTTGCCGGACCGCGTGAAGAAGGGCAACTACGTGCTGCCGACCGTGTTCGCCGACGTCGACAACCGCATGAAGATCGCGCAGGAAGAGATCTTCGGGCCGGTGGCCTGCCTGATTCCGTTCAAGGACGAAGCCGATGCGATCCGCCTGGCCAACGACATCGCCTACGGCCTGTCGAGCTATGTGTGGACCGAGAACATCGGCCGCGCGCACCGCGTCGCGGCAGCGGTCGAGGCCGGCATGTGCTTCGTCAACAGCCAGAACGTGCGCGACCTGCGCCAACCCTTCGGCGGCACCAAGGCCTCGGGCACGGGACGCGAAGGCGGCACCTGGAGCTATGAAGTTTTTTGCGAGCCGAAGAATGTCGCGGTGAGCCTGGGCAGCCATCACATTCCTCATTGGGGGGTCTGACCATGGGAAAACTCGCCCTCGCCGCCAAGATCACGCACGTGCCCTCGCTCTACCTGAGCGAACTCGACGGCCCGCGCAAGGGCAGTCGGCAGGCTGCCATCGACGGCCTGAAGGAAATCGGCCGCCGCTGCCGCGCACTGGGCGTCGACACCATCGTGGTGTTCGACACCCACTGGCTGGTCAACGCCAGCTACCACCTGAACTGCGCGCCGCATTTCAAGGGCGTGTACACCAGCAACGAGCTGCCGCACTTCATCAGCAACATGCCCTACGAGGTTCCGGGCAACCCGGAACTCGGCAAGCTGCTGGCGGCAACGTGCAATGAATGGGGCGTGGAGACGCTGGCGCACGACGCCACCACGCTCGGGCCCGAATACGGCACGCTGGTCCCGATGCGCTACATGAACGACGACCTGCACTTCAAGGCGATCTGTGTCTCGGCCCTGTGCACCAGCCACTACCTGAACGACAGCGCCCGCCTGGGCTGGGCCATGCGCCGTGCAGTGGAGGACCACTACGACGGCACCGTGGCCTTCTTCGCCAGCGGATCGCTGTCGCATCGCTTCGCGCAGAACGGCCTGGCGCCGCAGTTCGCCGACCGCGTCTGGAGCCCGCTGCTGGAGCGCATGGACCATGAGGTGGTGCGGATGTGGCAGAACGGCGAGTGGACCGACTTCTGCGCGATGCTGCCGGAGTACGCGGCCAAGGGCCACGGCGAAGGCTTCATGCACGACACGGCCATGGTGCTCGGCGCCCTGGGCTGGTCGGCCTACGACGGCCAGGCGGAGGTGATCACGCCCTACTTCGGATCTTCCGCCACCGGCCAGATCAATGCCGTCTTCCCCGTCACGCCGCAGGACGGCCACGCGATCCCGAAGGCGCAGGCCTCCAGTGCCGAGGGATTCCAGAGCGTTTCACGCCTCTGAGCCGTTGAACGCATCGCCTCGGAGAACCGCATGCCGCATCTCGTGATCCTCTACACGCCCAACATCGAGCGCGAGACCGACATGTCGGCGCTCTGCCGCGCGCTGGCCGACTGCATGCTCGCGCAGCGCGACGACGAGGGCAGGCAGGTCTACCCGACCGGCGGCACGCGCGTGCTGGCCTACCCGGCCGCGCACTACGCGGTGGCCGACGGCCGCGCCGACTACGCCTTCGTGTACCTCAACGTGCGCATGGCCTCGGGGCGTTCGGCCTCTGTGCAGAAGCGCATCGGCGATGCGCTGCTGGCAGCGACCAAGGCGCACTTCGCGCCGATCTTCGATGCGCGCCACATCGGCATCACGCTGCAGATCGACGAGAGCCCGGGCCAGGTCTACGACGGCAAGCACAGCAACCTGCATCCTCTCTTCAACAAGGCCTGAACCATGCTCGATCCGAAACTCATCCGGCAGCTGGCCGCCGAACTCCACGAGAGCGAACGGTCGCGCGTGCAGGTGGAGCACTTCTCCAAGCGCCATCCCGAGATGACCATCGAGGACGGCTATGCGATCTCGCGCGAATGGGTCAAGACCAAGATCGCCGAGGGGCGCATCGTCAAGGGCCACAAGATCGGCCTGACCTCGCGCGCGATGCAGCAGGCCAGCCAGATCGCCGAGCCCGACTACGGCACGCTGCTCGACGACATGTTCTTCGACCAGGGCGGCGACATCCCGTTCACGCGATTCATCGCGCCGCGGGTCGAGGTCGAGCTGGCCTTCGTGCTCGGCAAGAAGCTGCAGGGCCCGAACGTGACGATCTTCGACGTGCTCGCGGCCACCGACTACGTGGTGCCGGCGATCGAGATCATCGATTCGCGCATCGAGCAGTTCGACCGCCACACCCAGCAGATCCGCAAGGTGTTCGACACCATCTCCGACAACGCGGCCAACGCCGGCATCGTGACCGGCGGCCGGCCCGTGAAGCCCGATGCGGTCGACCTGCGCTGGGTCAGCGCCCTGCTGTACAAGAACGGCGTGATCGAAGAGTCCGGCGTCGCGGCCGCGGTGCTCAACCATCCCGCCACCGGCGTGGCCTGGCTCGCCAACAAGCTGGCGCCGTGGGACGAGTGCCTGGAAGCCGGCGAGGTGGTGCTCGGCGGCTCTTTCACGCGGCCCACCGCCGCCCTGCCGGGCGACACCTTCCACGCCGACTACGGCCCGCTCGGCGCGATCTCCTTCCGCTTCGTTTGACCATGGCCCCCACGCTTGCCACTTCGTGTGCTGCGCTGCCCCCCGAGGGGGCCGCAGTCGCCTTGGGCGGCCCGGCGCCGACTGAAAGACTCCTGACATGACCACACCCACGAACCCCTTCAAGCAGGCCCTGATCGACAAGCGCGCACAGATCGGCCTCTGGCTCGGCCTGGCCGATGCCAACAGCGCCGAGATCTGTGCCGGCGCCGGCTTCGACTGGCTGCTGATCGACGGCGAGCATTCGCCCAACGGCCTGCAGAGCATCCTGCAGCAGGCGCAGGCGATCGCCGCCTATCCGGGCGTGAACGCGATCGCGCGCGTGCCGCTGGGCCACGGCGACGCCGGCGCGGCGCTGATCAAGCAGTACCTCGACCTCGGCCTGCAGACGCTGCTGGTGCCGATGGTCGACACACCCGAGCAGGCCCGCGCGATCGTGCGCGCGATGCGCTATCCGCCCGAGGGCATCCGCGGCATGGGCGGGGCGCGCGCCTCGCGCTGGGGCCGCTACCCGAGCTATGCCAAGGACGCCAACGACCGCGTCTGCCTGCTGGTGCAGGCCGAGTCGCGCGAGGCGCTGGCCAACCTGGAAACGATCGCGGCGATCGACGGCGTCGACGGCGTCTTCATCGGGCCGGCCGACCTGTCGGCCTCGATGGGGCACGTGGGCAACTCCGACCACCCCGAGGTGCAGGCCGCGATCGAGGACGCCATCGCGCGCATCCAGCGCGCCGGCAAGGCCGCGGGCATCCTGACGCCGAACGAGACGCTGGCGCGCAAGTACCTGGCGCTGGGCGCGAGCTTCGTCGCCGTCGGGCTGGACACCAACCTGCTGGTGCGCAGCACCAGCGCGCTGGCGGCGAGCTTCAAGGGCGTCGCCAAGCCCGCGGCGGCCGGGGGCACCTACTGAGCGACGGACGATCGATGCGAGGACCTTCGGTTGAAGACGTGAGGTAAACGCGGGTGTCGGGCGGCGCGGCTTGCAGGAAGAATATGCCCTCAGCGCGCGGCCTGGCCACCAGGGCGCCGTGACCCTCTGCGGCGGCACCCTTCGGCTGCGCGACGAGTTCCAACCAAGCATCCATCCATCCATCCCGAGGAGACATCGAATGACCATCACCCGCCGCCATCTGCTGCAGACCACCAGCGCCTCCGCGCTGCTGGCCAGCCTGGGCCAGCAAGTCTTTGCGCAGTCGCAAGCCTTTCCGTTCGAGACCGCGCGGCTGATCACCGGCTTCGCGGCCGGCGGCACCTCCGACACCACCTGCCGTCGCGTCGCGACCCGGCTGCAGCCCGACTACGGCCGCGCCGTGGTGGTCGAGAACCGCACCGGCGCGGGCGGCCAGATCGCCGTGACCTACGTCAAGAGCCAGCCGGCCGACGGCGCGACGATCCTGCAGACGCCGACCTCGATCCTCACGATCTATCCGCACATCTACAAGAAGCTGCCCTACGACCCGCTGGTCGACCTGTCGCCGGTGACCATCGCCTGCGTGTTCGACTTCGGCTTCGCGGTCGGGCCGGCGGTGCCGATGTCGGTCAAGACGGTGCCCGAGTTCCTGGCCTGGGCCAAGACCCATCCCGAGGGCGCCAACTTCGGCTCGCCGGCGGCCGGCTCGACGCCGCACTTCATCGGCGCGCTGCTCGGCAAGAGCGCCGGCGTGGAACTGAAGCATGCGGCCTACCGCGGCACGCAGCCGGCGATGCTCGACCTGCTGGGCGGCAACATCGCCGCGGTGTCGGGCCCGATCGGCGACATCACGCAGCACCTGCCCACGGGCAAGGTGCGCATCCTCGGCGTCTCTGGCGCCAAGCGCAGCCGCTTCGCGCCCGACGTGCCGACCTTCGAGGAACAGGGCATCAAGGACATGACGCACAGCGAGTGGTTCGCCTTCCTGCTGCCGGCCAAGGCTTCGCCCGAAGTGGTGAATCGCGCCAACGCCGCCTTCAAGGTGGCACTGGCGCAAAAGGACGTGATCGACGGCCTGGCGAACTTCGGCCTGGAGGCGATGTCCTCCACGCCGGCCGAGCTGACGGAACTGCTCAAGAAAGACACGGCCAAGTGGGCGCCGATCGTCAAGCAAGTCGGCTTCACCGCCGAAGGCTAGAACATTGACTCACCCCCAGGTTGGCTCACTTCGTGTAGCCGCCCACCCCCTCGCCGGGGGCAATACCAGCGGCCCGGCAAAGCCGGTTCCGCGGTATTCCTGGAAGGGGACTGGGGCGTACTGAATGACTTGAAGGACATGCCATGAACACACTCTCCACCCCATCGCCCTCGGCGCTGGTGCATCCCGCCCTCCACCCCGACGAGCGCGCCGCCCGGCTGCAGCTCGCCGCCTGCTACCGCGTGTTCGCGATGCTGGGCTGGACCGAGATGATCTACAACCACATCACGGTGCGGCTGCCCGACAGCGTGAGCGGTGGCGAGAAGCAGTTCCTGATCAATCCCTTCGGCCTGCACTACAGCGAGGTCACGGCCGGCAACCTGGTCAAGATCGACCTGCAGGGCCGGGTGCTCGACGGCTCGACCTACCCGGTGAACCCGGCCGGCTTCACGGTGCATGCCGCGATCCACGACGGCTTGCCCGGCGCGCACTGCGTGATGCACACCCATACCACCGCCGGCGTGGCGGTGGCCTGCGTGCAGGGCGGCCTGCAGCAGACCAATTTCTATACCGCGCAGCTGCACGGCATGGTCGCGTACCACGACTTCGAGGGCATCACGATCCATGCCGAAGAGGGCCCGCGCCYGCTGAAGAGCATCGGCGACCGGCAGGCGGTGATCCTGCGCAACCACGGCCTCTTGGCCTGGGGCCAGACGCTGCCGCAGACCTTTGCCATCCTGTGGACCTTGCAGCGCGCCTGCGAGATCCAGATGGCGACCTTCTCGATGGGGCCGGCGATTCCGGTCAGCGAGGAGATCGCGCAACGCTGCACGCGCGACGCGCTGCAGTTCAATCCGGCGCACGGCGCCGGGCAGGATGTGTTCGACGCGCTGGTGCGCCAGGTCGACCGCATCGATTCAACGTACAAGCAATAACCCCCAGGTTGGCCCACTTCGTGTGGCCGCCCACCCCCTTGCAGGGGGCAATACCAGCGGCCCGGCGAAGCCGGTTCCGCGGTATTCCTGGAATGGGGCAAGGTGTGTCCCGACCGAAGATCAAAGGAGCATCCCTCAATGAAAGTGTGCATCTACGGCGCCGGCGCGATCGGCKGCTGGATCGGCTCGAAGCTCGCGCAGGCGGGCTCGGCCATCGACGTGGTGGCGCGCGGCGCCACGCTCGAAGCGCTGAAGCGCGACGGCCTCATCCTGGCGAGCGGCGACACGCGCGTGGCGGTGCCGGTCAACGCCAGCGCAGACCCGAAGGCACTCGGCGTGCAAGACCTGGTGATCGTCGCCGTGAAGGCGCCGGCGCTGCCCGCGGTGGCGCAGCGGATCGCGCCGCTGCTGGGCCCCGACACGATCGTGATGACGGCCATGAACGGCGTGCCCTGGTGGTTCCTGCAGGGCGGCTTCGGCGGCCCGCTGGCCGGTGCGCAGCTGGACGCGATCGACCCGGGCGGCCGCATCGACGCCGCGATTCCCGCCAAGCATGTCGTCGGCTGCGTGGTGCACGCCAGCTGCGCGCTCGACGCGCCCGGCGTGGTGCGCCACGTCTTCGGCAACGGCCTGATCATCGGCGAGCCCTCGGGCGAGGCGACACCGCGCGCCAAGGCGCTGCGCGACCTGCTGACCGGCGCCGGCATCGACACCCAGCTCTCGCCGCAGATCCAGAAGGACGTCTGGTACAAGCTCTGGGGCAACATGACGGTCAACCCGATCAGCGCGCTGACCGGTGCCACCACCGATGTCATCCTCAACGACGACCTGGTGCGCGGCTTCATCTCGACGATCATGCTGGAGGCCAAGGAGATCGGCGCGCGCATCGGCGTGCCGATCGCCGACAGCCCCGAAGACCGGCATGCCGTCACCCGCAAGCTGGGCGCCTTCAAAACCTCAATGCTGCAGGACGTGGAAGCCGGCCGCGCCGTGGAGCTCGACGCGCTGGTCACGGCGGTGCGCGAGCTGGGGCAGCGCGCCGGCGTCGCGACGCCGTTCACCGATGCGCTGCTGGGGCTGGCGCGATTGCGGACGCGACAGCTCGGGTTGTATTGAAGCGGCCGGAGGCCGAACTCAGCGCCCCAGCAGCACCCGCACCGCCGCCGGCAGCGCGTTCGCCTGCGGCATGAAGCGGTCGATCACCACGACCACCGCGCCCTCGTCGGCGCCGCCCACCAGGTCGAGCGCGCCGCCGCCCACGTCCGGCAGGCCGCCGGCGTCGAGCTTGGCCGCCGATCCGTGCGCCGACGGCCAGTCGACCATGCCGGGGTCGGCCAGGTCGGGATCGAAGCCCGTGTTGCGCTGCACCAATCGCGCCGCCCACCAGCGCAGCAGCAACAGGTAGGCGCCGTAGCCGGCGCCCAGCGTCAGCGCATAGCGCAGGGCCAGGGTGTCGACGCCCAGGCGCATCTGCAGGTGCGACACCCCCCACATCAAGACCAGGATCACGGTGCCGATCACAAAGCCGTGCAGCCGCAGGTCGTGGCTGCGGTGCAGCGCCTGCCCGACGCGCGATTCCCAGAGCCGGACCGAGCGCCAGTCGGAGAGGATCTTCAAACTGCGGCGGCCTTCAGTCCGCCGTGATGGGGACACGAGGCGCCACGGCGCACATCAGCTCGTAGCCGATGGTGCCGCCGGCCTTCGCCACCTCGTCGATCGGCAGCAGGGCGCCCTTCGGCGACCGGCCCCACAGCGTGACCTCGGAGCCGAAGCCGGCGTCGGGCACCGGCGTCAGGTCGACCGTGATCATGTCCATGCTGACGCGCCCGACCATGCGCGTGCGCACGCCGTCGACCAGCACCGGCGTGCCGGTGCTGCAATGGCGCGGGTAGCCGTCGGCATAGCCGACCGCGGCGACGCCGATGCGCAGCGGCTCTTCGGCCCGGAAGCTGGAGCCGTAGCCGATGGTGTCGCCGGCCTTCAGCGTCTGCACCCCGATCAGCCGGGTGGCGAGCGTCATGGCCGGCTGCAACTGCCAGTGCTCGGCGTCGTGCTCGGGGAAGTCGGGGGCGCTGCCGTACAGCAAGATGCCCGGGCGCACCCAGTCGGCCCGGGTCAGGGCCGCGTGGCGCAAGGTGGCGGCGCTGTTGGCGATCGAGCGCTCGCCCGGCAGGTCTTGCGTGGCGTGGTCGAAGACCTCGACCTGGTGCCCGATGCCGCGCGCGCCGTCGGCGTCGCTGAGGTGCGTCATCAGCGAGATCTCGTCGACCTGGGGCAGCGCGTTGAGTCGCGTCCAGGCCGAGCGGAAGCGCTCGGGCGCGAAGCCCAGGCGGTTCATGCCGGAGTTCATCTTGAGGAAGACGCGCTGCGGCACCTGGGTCTTGTGGGCCGCCAGCATGTCGATCTGGGCGTCGCAGTGCACCGTGTGCCAGAGGTCGAGGCGGGAGCACAGCTCGAGGTCGCGCGGCTCGAACACCCCCTCGAGCAGCAGGATCGGGCCGCGCCAGCCCAGCGCGCGCACCCGCTCGGCCTCGGCCAGGTCGAGCAGCGCGAAGCCGTCGGCGGCGCGGAAGGCGTCGAAAACCCGCTCGATCCCATGGCCGTAGGCGTTGGCCTTGACCACCGCCCAGACACGGGAATCGAGCGCCGCGCGGCGCGCCCGGTCGAGGTTGTGGCGCAAGGCGGCGGCATGAACAGTGGCAAGGATCGGACGCGGCACTTCAAATTCCTGGTGAAAAGCTGAAATCACTCACACAACAAGGCCCGGCGTAGGGGCCGGAAAGCGCCATTCTGACATCGCGTACCCCATGCTATAACCGCGCACCCGCCTCTTGAAGCGGAACCTTTTTCCACTACCGCCAGCTCTCCCACCCCCTGGCCAGCCAGCTCATCGATGAAGCGCGGTTTCTACACCATCATGTCGGCCCAGTTCTTTTCGTCACTGGCCGACAACGCGCTTTTCGTGGCCGCGGTGGAGCTGATGCGAACCAGCGGCGCACCGGAATGGCAGCGCGCCGCGCTGGTGCCGATCTTCACCGTCTTCTATGTGGCGCTGGCGCCGCTGGTGGGCGCCTTCGCCGACGCCCTGCCCAAAGGCCAGGTGATGTTCATCAGCAACGCGATCAAGGTGGTCGGCTGCGTGATGATGCTGTTCGGCTCGCATCCGCTGATGGCCTACGCGGTCGTCGGGCTCGGCGCTGCGGCCTATTCGCCGGCCAAGTACGGCATCCTCACCGAGCTGCTGCCGGCCTCCCAGCTGGTCAAGGCCAACGGCTGGATCGAGGGACTGACCATCGCCTCGATCATCCTGGGCATCGTGCTCGGCGGGCAGCTGGTCGGCCATGCGCTGTCGAGCCACCTGCTGGCGATCGACTTCCCGCTGATCGACACCGGCGTCAACACGCCGCCCGAGGCCGCGATCTCGGCGCTGATCCTGGTCTACATCGTGGCCGCCTGGTTCAACACCCGCATCCCCCACACCGGCGTCGAGATGCGGCCGCTGCGCGCCAATCGGCAGCACGGCATCGTGCGCAACGTGTTCGCCCTGCTGCCCGACTTCTGGCAGTGCAATTCGCGCCTGTGGCGCGACAAGCTGGGCCAGATCTCGCTCGCCACGACCACCCTGTTCTGGGGTGCCGGCGGCAACCTCAAGTACATCGTGCTGGCCTGGGCCTCGCTGGCGCTGGGCTACAACACGGCGCAGGCGTCCTCGCTGACCGGCGTGGTGGCGATCGGCACGGCGGTCGGCGCCATCGTGGCGTCGATGCGGATGCGGCTGGACATGGCCACGCGCGTGATCCCGATGGGCATCGGCATGGGCCTGCTGGTGATCGGCATGAACTTCATCGGCAGCATCTGGCTGGCGGTGCCCTTCCTGATCCTGCTCGGCGGCTTGGGCGGTTTCCTGGTGGTGCCGATGAACGCGCTGCTGCAGCACCGCGGCCACAACCTGATGGGCGCCGGGCGCTCGATCGCGGTGCAGAACTTCAACGAGCAGTCGTGCATCCTGGTCCTGGGCGCGTTCTACAGCGCCTGCACCGGCATCGGCCTGTCGGCCTACTCGGCGATCACCGCCTTCGGCGTCGTGGTGGCCGGCTTCATGTGGCTCATCAAGCGCTGGCACGGGAACAACCTGAAGCGCTATCCCGAAGAGGTCGAGCACCTGCTGGCCATCGCGCGCAGCGACAAGCACCACTAGGACCTGCCCACAGGCCCGAATCCGTTGCCCGCTCTCGCGCTGATCCTCAACGCCTTCGTCTGGGGCGTCTCCTGGTTTCCCTTCCGTCAGATCGAAGCCCACGGCCTGCATCCGGTGTGGGCCACCTGCGTGGTCTACGTCGCCATCACGCTCGCGATGACGCTGCGGCGGTGGCGCGTCTGGCCCCTGTTCGCGCGGCAGCCGGCGCTGGTGCTGCTGGGTCTGGCGGCGGGCTTCACCAACGTCGGCTTCAACTGGGCCGTGACGCAGGGCGACGTGGTACGCGTGGTGCTGCTGTTCTACCTGATGCCGCTGTGGAGCGTGCTGCTGGCCTGGGCCTTCCTGGGCGAGCGGCCGAGCGCGGCGGCGCTGGCCCGGGTGGCGCTGGCGCTGGCCGGCGTGGCGGTGGTGCTGAAGTCGCCCGACGCCGACTGGCCGGTGCCGGCCAGCCTGGCGGACTGGCTCGGCGTGGCCGCCGGCTTCGGCTTCGCGGTGACCAACATCCTGCTGCGCCGGCTGCGCAGCGCCCCCGGCGAGGCCCGGGCGCTGGCGATGTTCGGCGGCTGCGCGGCAATGGCCGGCGCGACCGCGCTGGCCGGCACCGCGCTCGGCGCGATGGCGCCGCCGCCGCTGGCCGACAGCGGCTGGTGGGGCTGGGCGCTGCTGCTGGGCACCGGCTTCGCCTTCGCCAACGTCTGCCTGCAGTACGGCGCCGCGCGGCTGACGGCCAGCGCGACCGCGGTGATCATGCTGTCGGAAGTGCTGTTCGCGAGCCTTTCCTCCGTGGCGCTCGGCGCCGCCACGATGGAGGCGCGGATCTGGATCGGCGGCGCGCTGATCGTGGCGGCGGCGCTGTGGTCGTCGTTTGCGCGCGCGCCCGCGGGGGACGATGATCGACGATCGGTTTCCGCCAAGGACATGCCATGACCAGCATCTACGATTTCGAAGCCCGCCGCATCGACGGCCGGCCGGCCCCGCTTTCAGACTTCCGCGGCAAGGTGCTGCTGATCGTCAACACGGCCAGCAAATGCGGCTTCACGCCGCAGTTCGAGGGGCTGGAGGCGCTGTACAAGAAGTACGCGGACCAGGGCCTCGCGGTGCTGGGCTTCCCGTCGAACCAGTTCATGAGCCAGGACCCGGGAACCAACGCGGAGATCGTCGCCTTCTGCACCGAGAACTACGGCGTCAGCTTCCCGATGATGGAAAAGATCGACGTCAACGGCGCCGACGCGGCGCCGCTCTACAAGTGGCTGGTCAAGGAGGCGCCGGGCCTGCTGGGCAGCACCGCGATCAAGTGGAACTTCACCAAGTTCCTGGTCGGCAAGGACGGGCGGGTACTGAAGCGCTATGCGCCGGTCGACAAGCCCGAGTCGATCGCCGGCGACATCGAAACCGCGCTGAAAGCCTGATCAGAACCTGAAGTCGGCGGTCTTCGAGCCGGATCCCAGCGTCACGACCTGGCTCTTGACGACGCCCTCGCTGGCGGCCTCGACCGTGTAGCGGCCGGCCGGCAGGTCGATCAGGCAGATCGGGCCGCTGGCGCGCATCGCCAGCGCGATGCCGCCCTTCGCATCCTTCACCATGACGTCGACATCGGCCAGGTAGTCGCCGGCGGCGCGCGCGAACAGCAGCGACAGCGGGTGGTCCTTCATGGCCGCGCGCAGGGCGGCGGATTCCTCGGCACCGATGCCGCCGCAGACGTAGCGGCCGGCATCCTGGACTTTCATTGCCGGCATCGCGGCGATCTGGGCCTGGGCGGCCCAGGGGGCGGCGGCACAGGCGCAGAGGGCCGCGCCGCGCAGGAGGGATCGGAAAGAGGCACGCATCAGGAGTCTCCCGTCGGGAACACCCCGGCATCCTCGCGCGCCGCCGTCGCGCCGGGGGTCGGACCAGACCCCTTGCGCCTGTGCGATCAGGCCGCCGTTTCAGCCGCCGTTTCGGCCGCCAGCGCGGCGTCCAGCAGCTCGACCCAGTGCCGCACGGGCGTCTCGGTGCCGCTTTGCAGGTGCGTGATGCAGCCGATGTTGGCCGACACGATGGCCGTAGGCTGCAGCTGGTTCAGGTGGCCCAGCTTGCGGTCGCGCAGCGGGTACGCCAGCTCGGGCTGCAGCACCGAATAGGTGCCGGCCGAGCCGCAGCACAGGTGCGACTCGCTGCCCGCCACCTGGATGTCGAAGCCGAGCGCGCGCAGGTTGACTTCGACACCGCCGCGCAGCTGCTGGCCGTGCTGCAGCGTGCAGGGCGGGTGGTAGGCGACGACGCCGGCCGGCGCCGTGACGCGGCCCTTCAGCGCCGGCACCAGCTCGGGCAGCAGCTCGCTCAGGTCGCGGGTCAGGGCGCTGATGCGCGCGGCCTTGGCCGCATAGGCCGGGTCGTCCTTCAGGATGTGGCCGTACTCGCGCACCGTGACGCCGCAGCCCGAGGCGTTCATGACGATCGCCTCGACCGCGCCGACCGCCACCTGCGGCCACCAGGCATCGATGTTGGCGCGCATTTGCGCCTTGGCGCCGTCCTGGTCGTTGAGGTGGAACTTGAGCGCGCCGCAGCAGCCGGCGTTGCTGGCGATCACGGCCTCGATGCCGGCGGCGTCGAGCACGCGGGCGGTCGCGCTGTTGATGTTGGGCGCCATCGACGGCTGCACGCAGCCGGCCAGCATCAGCATCTTGCGGGCGTGCGAGCGGGCCGGCCACGCGCCCGCGGGCCGCGGCGCCGGCACCTTGGCCTTGAGCCCGGCCGGCAGCAGGCCGCGCACCGACTGGCCCAGCTTCATCGCGGGGCCGAAGAGCGGCGACGGCAGCGCCTCCTTGAGGGTCCAGCGCACGGCGCTTTCGAGCGCCGGCCGCGGCACCTTCCGGTCGACGATCTTGCGGCCGATGTCGACCAGGTGGCCGTACTGCACGCCGCTCGGGCAGGTGCTCTCGCAGTTGCGGCAGGTCAGGCAGCGGTCGAGGTGCAGCTGGGTGCTGCGCGTCGGCGCCTTGCCTTCGAGCACCTGCTTGATCAGGTAGATGCGCCCGCGCGGGCCGTCGAGCTCGTCGCCGAGCAGCTGGTAGGTCGGGCAGGTGGCGGTGCAGAAGCCGCAGTGCACGCACTTGCGCAGGATCGCCTCGGCCTCGCGGCCGTCGGCGGTGCCCTGGAATTCGGGAGCGAGTTCGGTTTGCATGCGGTGCTTCAGTGCGCGGGTGGGGCGGGAAGGAGCCGTTCGCGATCGAAGACGGCGTGGGGATCGAACTCGTTCATGAGCGCGCGGTGGATGCGCTCGATGGGGGCGCTCAGGGTGTCGAAGCGGGCTTCGTACCGGGCACCGGCCGCGGGCCTGAAGAGCGTGGCATGGCCGCCGGCGGCGCGGGCCGCGGCACGCACGCGCTGCGACTCGCCGGGCGCGGCCAGAACCCAGCGCTGCCCGCCATGCCACTCGACCAGCGGCGCTCCGCCGAGGTCGAGCACCGGCGCGGTCTGCGGCACCGACAGCCGCCACAGCGCGCGCGCGCCCTCGCCGGCGGCGAACCACGGATGCTGCTGGTCGCGCAGCGACTGCCAGCCGGCCGCCGCGCGCGCGTTGTCCTGGCGCTCGCCGCCCAGCTGCGCACAGGCGGCCTCGACCGCCGCCACCGCACCGCGCAGGCGCAGCGACAGCACGCCCGTGCCGTCGCGCTCGCGCCAGACGCTGGCGTTGAGCGGCAGCGGCCGGCCGCCCCATTCGTTGAGCAGCCGCAGCGCATCGGCCTGGCTGCAAGCGAAGTCGAGCGTGGCTTCGGCCGGCGCCACCGGCAGCACCTTGAGGCTGGCCTCGGCAACCAGCCCGAGCGCGCCCATCGATCCGGCCAGCACCCGCGAGACGTCGTAGCCGGCCACGTTCTTCATCACCTGGCCGCCGAAGACCAGCACCTCGCCACGGCCGTTGACCAATGTGATGCCGAGCAGGTAGTCGCGCACGGAACCGACGCTGGCCCGGGCCGGGCCGCTCAACCCGGCCGCGATCATGCCGCCTACGGTCGCTGCGCTCCCTGCGGCGGTGCCGCCGTCCAGGACGCGCTCGCCCAAGGGCTCGGCGCGGGTCGCTGCCCTCCCTGCGGCGGTGCCGCCGTCCAGGACGCGCTCGCCCAAGGGCTCGGCGCGGGCTCCGCCGGGCGCGAAGCGCGGCGGCTCGAAAGGCAGGCACTGGCCCTTCTCGGCCAGCAGCGCCTCGAGTTCGGCCAGCGGCGTGCCGGCACGCACCGTGACGACCAGCTCGCTGGGCTCGTAGCTGGTGATGCCGGCGAGCGTGGCGGTTTCCAGCGGAATGCCGCGCGCGGGCTCGCCGTAGAAAGCCTTGGTGTTGCCGCCCCGGATGCTCAAGGTCGTCCGGTCGGCGGCGGCGGCGCGGATGCGCTCGGCGATCTCGCTGAGGGCTGGGGATTCCATCGTGGTGTCTCTTAGCAAAAACTGCTGCGCAGTTTCTTGGTCTGTCCCGCAAGGTCTCAGTAACGCGGCAGCTCCGCGAACGGCATCGGCTGCCCGGCGCGGAAAACCTGCTTGCCGTACTCGGCGCAGCGCGACAGCGTCGGGATCACCTTGCCGGGGTTCAGCCCACCGGCCGGATCGAAGGCCCGCTTGACGCCGAACATCAGCTCGTTCTCGGCCGCGGTGAACTGCACGCACATGCTGTTGAGCTTCTCGACGCCGACGCCGTGCTCGCCCGACACCGTGCCGCCCATCGCGACGCTGGTCTCGAGGATGTCGGCGCCGAAAAGCTCGCAGCGGTGCAGCTCGTCGGGGTCGTTGGCGTCGAACAGCACCAGCGGATGCAGGTTGCCGTCGCCGGCGTGGAACACGTTGCAGCAGCGCAGGCCGTACTTCTTCTCCATCTGCTGGATGGCGAGCAGGATGTCGGCCAGCCGCTTGCGCGGGATGGTCGAGTCGAGGCACATGTAGTCGGGGCTGATGCGGCCCGAGGCCGGGAAGGCGTTCTTGCGGCCGCTCCAGAACCTGAGGCGCTCGTCCTCGTTCTCGCTGCAGGCGATCGCGGTGGCGCCGCACTGGCGCAGCACCTCGGTCATGCGGCCGATCTCTTCCTCGACCTCTTCGGGCGTGCCGTCGGATTCGCACAGCAGGATGGCGGCGGCGTCGAGGTCGTAGCCGGCGTGCACGAAGTCCTCGACCGCGGCGGTCATGGGCTTGTCCATCATCTCGAGCCCGGCCGGGATGATGCCGGCCGCGATCACCGCGGCGACCGCATCGCCGGCCTTGCGCACGTCATCGAAGCTGGCCATGATGCAGCGCGCCAGCTGCGGCTTGGGCACCAGCTTGACCGTGACCTCGGTCGTGACGGCCAGCATGCCCTCGCTGCCGATCACCAGCGCCAGCAGGTCGAGGCCGGCGCAGTCGAGCGCCTCGCCGCCGAATTCGACGCCCAAGCCCTCGGCCGTGAAGCCGCGCACCCGCAGCACGTTGTGCAAGGTGAGCCCGTACTTGAGGCAGTGCACGCCGCCCGAGTTCTCGGCCACGTTGCCGCCGATGGTGCAGGCGATCTGGCTCGAGGGGTCGGGCGCGTAGTACAGGTTGAAGGGCGCCGCCGCCTCGCTGATCGCGAGGTTGCGCACGCCGCACTGGACGACCGCGGTGCGGCTGACCGGGTCGATCTTGACGATCCGGTTGAACTTGGCGAGCGACATCGTCACGCCCATCGCGTGCGGCATCGCGCCGCCCGACAGCCCGGTGCCGGCACCGCGCGCCACCACCGGCACGCCGAGCCCGTGGCAGGTCTTGAGCACCGCCGCCACCTGCGCCTCGGTTTCGGGCAGGGCCACCACCAGTGGGCGCTGGCGGTAGGCGGTCAGGCCGTCGCACTCGTAGGGCACGGTGTCCTCGTCGTGCCAGATCAGCGCATGGGCGGGCAGGTGCTGCCGAAGCGCCTGCACCACCTGCGACTGGCGAGCCGATGCCGACAGCGAAGCCTGTTCGGAGGAAGTGAGCGGCGCATTCATTTCAAGACCTCATCGGATGACCATCCGCGCAAAGGGCCGGACGTCGGCCTGCATCGTGACGAACAGGCCGACCCGGCAAGCCAGCGCGATCGAGTGGAAGAACACGTAGCGCAGGATATCGCTTTCATGGTTGAACCTCTGGACCGGACTTTAGGGACCCCGAGGCCCGCCGAGTTGAAGGTTTTTCGCGGCGGCTTTGAAATTTGGTGGATCTAGCTCAGGGTTTCCACCAACCACTCGGCAAAGGCCTCGCACTCCCAGCGTTCGAGCGTGCCGGGCTGCCAGCAGATGTAGTGGCGGTGCGGCGAGGGCACGGGGCGGTCGGACAGCGGCACCAGCCGCCCGGACTCTAGCCATTGCGCGCCCAGCTTCTGCCGCACCAGCGCGACCCCGAAGCCGCTGGCCGCGGCGTCGTACACCAGCCCGAGGTCGTTGAACTGCGAGCCCACGTGGGGCTCGGGGTGGTCCAGCCCGCAGCTGGCGAACCAGGTGCTCCAGGGCTCCAGCGGGCTGCGGATCAGCCGCGCATTGGCGATCTCGGCCTCGGTGCGGAAGCCCGTGAAGGGGCCGAACTCGTTCAGGTAGCTCGGGCTGCAGGCCGGCACCACCCATTCTTCGAGCAGCAGCCGGCTCTCGCAGTCGGCATAGGCGCCGGTGCCGTAGCGCACCTCGAGGTCGGCCTGCTCGGCCGTGACGTCGAGCAGCGGGATCGAGACCTGCAGCACCAGGTCGACGTCCGGGTAGAGGTTGCGGAACAGTTCGAGGCGCGGCATCAGGAACTGGCGGCTGAAGGTCGGCGTGACCGCCAGGCGCAGGCGGGTCGTTCGCGGTGCGGCATCGCCACGGGGCACCGCCTGCAGCGCCGCCAGGCCGATGCGCACGTTCGCGAGGTAGGCCGCACCGTCGGCCGTCAGGTTGAAGTCGCTGCGGCCGAAGAGCTTGAGGCCCACGTGCGATTCGAGCTGCCGGATGCGGTGGCTCACCGCGCTGGGCGTGACGCACAGCGCGTCCGCCGCGCGGCCCGCGTGGCGCAGCCGGGCCACCGCCTCGAAGGTCAGCAGGCACTGGATCGGCGGGATGTGCTGGACGGCCATGGACGGAATGGTAGACCCAGGCCGGCGCCGGGCCGCCCCAAGGCGGCCTGCGGCCCCCTCGGGGGGCAGCGACCCACACGCAGTGGGGGAGCGTGGGGGCCCTACTCCTCGAAGAAGGCGACCGGGAGGCCGGGCGTGGTGACCCGCATCCTGATCACGCAGCCCGAGGCCGGCCGCTCCTCGAGCTCGGCCGCGGGCCGGCCGCGGCGGGCGCTGGTGACGAACAGCGTCTTCAGGTCGTCGCCGCCGAAGCAGGGCATGGTCGGGCACTGGACCGGCGTCGGCAGCGCCGCCACGCGCTCGCCCGAGGGGGCGAAGCGCAGCAGCTGGCCGCCCTCGAACATCGCTGCCCAGTAGTGGCCGTCGGCGTCGATGGTGGCGCCGTCGGGGCGGCCTTCGTAGCGCTGCGGCGAGGCCGGCGTCCAGCCCGCGGGCTTGTCGTCGAACTGCTGGAACACGCGCTCGCGCGACAGGGTGTTGACGGCCGCGGCCCAGTGCCAGGCGCGCACCCGGTGGGCCGCGGTGTCGGACCAGTAGACGGTGGCATCGTCGGGCGCGAAGGCCAGTCCGTTGGCGGTGGTGACCTGGTTGGCCATCGGCACCAGGGCCGGCGCGCGGCCGCCGCGGGCATCGAGGCAGTAGAGCACCGCGTTGGCCCGGTCCTTCGCTTCGTTGATGGTGCCGGCCCAGAAGCGACCCAGCGAATCGCACTTGCCGTCGTTGAAGCGCATGGTGCGGATGTCGTGGTCGACCGTCGCCAGGGGCTTCAGCACCCCGCCCCATTCGGCCGCGCGGTAGACGCCGTCGCGCAGCGCGATCACCAGTCCGCCGCGCCGCGCCGGCGCCATGCAGCCGGGTTCGGTCGGCAGGCTCCAGCGCTCGACCGTCGGCGTGCCGTCGATGTCGCCGCGCGTGCGCAGCACCGCGCGGCCGGGAATGTCGAGCCAATAGAGCGAGCGCTCGACCGGATGCCAGAACGGCGACTCGCCGAGCTGGCTCAGGCTGTCATTGAGAGTGGTCCACATAAAGAAAATTATGCTCGCCCCCAGGTTGGGCTCACTTCGTGTAGCCCGCCCACCCCCTACCGGGGGCGCAGCCAGCGGCCCGGCAAAGCCGGTTCCGCGGCTGCCCACGAACAGGCGGGCTGCGCGCAGCCGCCAAAGCCAGGACGAATCTATGCGGGTTTTCGGCCGGCGAAGCCAGGCCCGTTGGTGAAACACCGCGGATCCGGCTTTGCCGGGCCGCTGGTGTTGCCCCCGGTAGGGGGTGGGCGCCCCGACACGCAGTGCGGGGCAACCTGGGGGCGAGCAAAAAAAGAGCCCGCTGGCGCCGGGGCGCTGCGGGCTCAACATCCAAAGGAGACTCTCGCTGACAAACCAATTCTTGTCCGCGGAAGCGGGCCGCCCGAGGCGGCCCCGAGGCTTCAGCGGTTGTAGGCGGTTTCGCCGTGGGAGGAGATGTCGAGGCCTTCGCGCTCTTCCTCTTCCGACACGCGCAGACCGATGGTCAGGTCGGCGATCTTGAAGGCGATGAACGCCACCACGCCCGACCAGACGATCGTCAGCACCACGGCCTTGAGCTGGATCCAGACCTGGGCGCCGATGCCGTTGGAGATCACGCCTGCCGTGACCCAGTCGCCGACCAGGCCGGGGCCGCCGAGCGCCTGGGTGTTGAACACGCCGGTCAACAGCGCACCGACGATACCGCCGACGCCGTGGACGCCGAAGACGTCCAGCGAGTCGTCCGCGCCGAGGATCTTCTTGAGGCCGTTGACGCCCCAGAGGCAGGCGAAGCCGGCGACGAAGCCGATGATGATCGCGCCCATCAGGCCGACATTGCCGGCGGCCGGGGTGATCGCCAMCAGGCCGGCGACCGCGCCGGACGCAGCACCCAGCATCGAGGCCTTGCCGCGCATCAGCGCTTCACCGATGGACCATGCGAGCACGGCAGCGGCGGTGGCCGAGAAGGTGTTCATGAAGGCCAGCACGGCGCTGGTGCTCGATTCGAGGGCGGAGCCGGCGTTGAAGCCGAACCAGCCGACCCACAGCAGCGAGGCGCCGACCATGGTGAGCGTCAGCGAATGCGGCGTGAACGACTCCTTGCCGTAGCCGATGCGCTTGCCGATGAGGTAGGCACCCACGAGGCCGGCGACGGCTGCGTTGATGTGGACCACGGTGCCGCCTGCGAAGTCGAGCGCGCCCCACTGCCAGATCAGGCCGGCCTTGTCGTTCATGGCGTCGACCACTTCCTTGCTGGCGTAGGCGTCGGGGCCCATCCAGAACCAGACCATGTGCGCGATCGGCGCATAGCTGAAGGTGAACCAGATCACCATGAACAGCAGCACGGCCGAGAACTTGATGCGCTCGGCGAAGGCGCCGACGATCAGGCAGCAGGTGATGCCGGCGAAGGTGGCCTGGAAGGCGGCGAACAGCAGCTCGGGGATGTAGACGCCCTTGCTGAAGGTCGCGCCGGGTGCGAACACGCCGGTGGCCGGATCGAAGATCCCCTTCATGAAGAGCCGGTCGAAGCCGCCTATGAAGGCGTTCCCCTCGGTGAAGGCCAGGCTGTAGCCGTAGATCAGCCACAGCACGACGATCATCGAGAAGGTGACCATCACCTGCATCAGCACCGACAGCATGTTCTTGCTGCGCACCAGGCCGCCGTAGAACAGCGCCAGGCCGGGAACGGTCATCATGATCACGAGCAGGGTCGAGACCATCATCCAGGCGGTGTCGCCCTTGTTGAAAGAGGGGGCCGGGGCGGCAGCGGCCGCATCGGCAGGGGCTGCGGCTGCGGCTGCGGCGGGCGCGGCAGCGGCGGGGGCCGCCGCAGGTGCGGCCG